>JANPAZ010000506.1:0-3937 GCA_031430225.1 Rhodoferax sp.
GAAAAGAAATTCATCACCATGCCTGCACCGGCGGAGAAGGCAGCGGCGCACGGTGAAACCAAAGCCGCCGATGCGGGCCACGGCGCAACGCCCGCCAAGTCGGCTATGACAGCCATGCCGGCGGTCGCCCCCCGAATGGCAAGTGCTGCGAATCACGCCGAACCCGCCGTTCCGGGTCGCATCGCCAACCCTCAAGCCAGTCGCGCGTACATCCGCGCCCGTGCGGCGGCAATGGCCGGGTACGACACACCGGCGCCTGGGTCCGCAACGCCTGATGGGCATGGCGGGGGTGAGGCACACTGGAGCTACGAGGGTGCCACCGGTCCGCAGGCCTGGGGCAGCATGAAACCTGACTTCAACGTCTGCGCCATAGGCAAGCGGCAATCACCCATCAACATTGAAGAAACGGCCACCTTGCAGGGCCCGGCCGAGCCCCTGAAATTCAACTACCTGGCCAGCAGCGGTACGGTGGTCAATAACGGCCACACCATTCAGGTGGATCTGTTTGGTGACAACTACATCACCGTGCGCGGCTCCGAATACAAGCTGCTTCAATTCCACTTTCATCATCCGTCTGAGGAACGCATCAATTACAAGGCGTCTGCCATGGTGGCACACCTGGTGCACAAAAATGCCGAAGGCCAGCTTGCCGTGGTCGCCGTGCTGCTGGACCCGGGTGTTGCCAATGCCCTGATCAATAAAGTATGGACCTACATGCCGCTGGACTCGGGCGACCGGGTGCGCATGCCCACGGGCCTGATTGACATGAACGAAATACTGCCCACCGACCAGCGCTACTACCAGTTCATGGGCTCACTGACCACGCCACCCTGCTCGGAAGGTGTGCTTTGGATGGTTCTAAAGACGCCTGTGGCCATCAGCCGCGAGCAGATCAAGCTGTTTTCACAGCTTTTTCCTAACAATGCACGTCCTGTGCAAGCGGTAAATGGACGGGCGGTCAGGAGTGCCCAATAGGTTAGACCCCCACGTTCGCCCGCTTCGCGTGACTCTCTGCCCCCCGGGGGGGACTCATTCCCCTTGGGGCGGCCCGGCGGGGAATTGCCTTCATCAGGCGCGTGACAACGCCTTCAAAGCGAGCTTGATGCCGTCACTCACACCCACGTCGGCGGGCAATGCCTTGAGCGAAATGGCGGCTTCCTTGTCGCTGTAACCCAGCGCCAGCAATGCCTGGAGGATGTCGCCTTGCGAGTCGCTGGCCTGGTGGGTTGGCATGCCAATGTCAGCACCCAGCTTGCCTTTGAGCTCCAGCAACAGACGCTCGGCCGTTTTTTTGCCAATGCCGGGCACCTTCACCAGCCGACCGGCCTCCTGCAGCGTGATGGCCTGTGCCAATTCCCCCACGCTCATGCCCGACAATACCGACAGCGCCGTGCGCGGCCCCACGCCGGAAATTTTGACGAGTTGGCGAAACGCTTCGCGCTCGGCTGGCGTGGCAAAACCGTACAGAATCTGCGCGTCTTCACGCACCACAAATTGCGTCAGCAAAGAGACTTTTTCACCCAAGCCAGGCAGGTTGTAAAAGGTGCTCATCGGCACGTTCACTTCATACCCCACGCCATTGCAATCCACCATCACTTGCGGCGGATTTTTTTCGGCGAGCAGGCCTTGTAGTCGTCCGATCACTTGATTTCCTTTTTTTGAGTCTAGGGCCGCACCAGACCGCGTCGCGCCGCTTCCAGCGTGGCCTCGGCGCGCGACGACACGTTGAGCTTGCGGTACACCTGCTTGATATGGTCGGCCACGGTGTGTTTGGACAGCCCAAACTGCACCGCAATTTCAGGCATGGTGTAGCCCTTGGCCACGCGCTGCAAGACATCGGTTTCGCGTTCGGTCAGTGCGACTTCGTTTTCGACTTGCCGCATCAGCATCACGCGACGTTCGCGGGCGCTGCCAAAGTAGGCCAACACACGCCGGGCAATCGGGGGTGACAGCGGCGGCTCGCCCTGTGTCATGCGGATCAGCTGGGTCACCAGCACGTCTTTGGGCTGCTCCTTCAGCAGGTAGCCGAAAGCGCCCGCCTGCAGCGCCGGGAAGAGATGTTCGTCGTCGTCGTAGATGGTCACCACCACAGGCAGGGCTTTGGGTTGGGCCTGATGCAATGCTGCAACCACGTCCACGCCACTGCCGTCAGGCAGGCCGAGGTCAATCAGGGCCAGGTCGAACTCGCGCTTGCGCACCAGCGCCAGGGCGTCGTCAAGCCGCGCCGCGCTAACAACCTCCACGTCGGGAAAGGCCGCCAGCGCCACCTCGCCCAGCCAGGCACGGATATCAGGAAGGTCTTCAACAATCAGGGCAATTTTCATGGTGCGCCCATGGTAGCGGATAGGCCCATGGGCACGCGGCATTGCACATGCACGCCACCCAGGTGTGACACCCGCAGGGCGTAGTGTCCCGCCAGCTTGCGGGCACGCCGCTCCATGTTGGCGAGGCCCATGCCCTGCGTCTGTGCCAGGCCGCTGCCCTGCATTCCTTTGCCGTCGTCATGAATATCAAGAGCCATCCAACCGCCCGTGGCCGATATCTCGATGCGGCAATGGCGGGCACCGCTGTGGCGGATCACGTTGGACACGGCTTCTCGCAGAATGCGCGTCATCTGGGTTCGAAGCGGCGCTGACAACATGGTGTCTGATGCCATGTCGGCAGCAACCCATTGCACGTCAATGCCCGCCGCCATCACACGCGCCACGCTTTCGGAGCGCCAGTCGGCCAGTGCATCGGCCAAGGGGATTGCATCGGCAGTGAGGCCGCGCACGCTAAGGCGCAAGTCTTCAATCGCCTGGCGGGCCAGCCCCGAGGTGTGCCCGGAAGAACTCGTCTGCGCAATCGACAGCAGGGTGGCGCCCAGGTCGTCATGCAGGTCCGATGCAATGCGTTGGCGCTCTTCACGCACGCCGCGCTCAAACGACTGGTGCGAGGTCAGGCCGGTACGCACCAGCCGCACAATTTCACGCGCACGCACGGCGTCGTCAGGTCGAAACAGGCGCTGCCCGCGCTCGGGCAAAAACAGGCGAAGGGCGTGCAACCCACCCCACCCCGGAATCCACATGGTTTGCCCCTGCTCGCCGACCTGGACCTTGGCTTCTGCGGGCTCGGTGGCGAGCTCAGTGGCGGGCTTGGCGTATTCGCCCGACAGCGCCGGCAGGGTCTCCATGCGCAGCGGTTGACACGCCTTGTCCCATAAGGCCCGCCAGTGCGTGTTGAGGCGGGCTGAATCCTGGGGCTGGCTGGCAATCAGGGACACAATTTCGGGTAGTACATCGCGCGTAGCTGGCAATGACCCACGTGCCAGTCGCAACCATACGGCCTGGCGCAGCGGGAAATACAACCAGCCGCCCGCAGCGAGCGCCAGAGCCAGGGCGTTGCCGCCTGACACCGGCAGCATGGCCAGCAGCAACACATCAAGAACCACCACCAGCAAGCCCCCCAGCAGCCACAACCAGGCGTAGGCCCACCAGCGCTCCAGTTGAAACAAGCCCACTTGCGTGACCAATGGCACCAGCCCCAAAAACAGCAACGACTGCCAGCCCAGCCCCACCACCAGAGGCAGCTTGATGTTGTAGCCTGCCGCCCCCGCACTGAATCCGATGAAAGCAAAGAGCAGGCTGGCAAACATCAAAAGCCCCAGCCACTTGATCTGGGCGCGCCGGGCGGGGTCACTGCGGCAGGTGCGCCACTGCAGGGCAAACAGCATCGGCAACAGCAAGGTCATGACCACCGACGGAAGCCGGTACCCCAGCGCAATGGTGGGCACCAGCCGCAAGACATCAACACTCAGCCAGATCAGGCCCCAAGCCAGCATGAGTGGTGGCAGCCATGGCAAACGCAAGCGCACCGGGTGGCGTAACAGCAGCATGCATTGCGCCCCAATCATGAAAAACCCTGTCGCGTGGGCCAACTGGTGAAGCTGCGCCCAGGC
>JANPAZ010000507.1:0-2682 GCA_031430225.1 Rhodoferax sp.
CACACGACATCGCAAAAGGCATTCACCAATTGCGAAGGCATGAAAGGCCTGAAGATTCGTGTGCCAGATGTGCCGGCCTACACCGCCACGCCCAAGGCCTGCGGTGCAAACCCGACGCCGATTGCATTCGCCGAGGTCTACTTGGCGCTGCAAAACGGCACCGTGGACGCTCAGGAAAACCCGCTGACCACCATCGAAGCCAAAAAGTTTTTTGAAGTTCAAAAGGCCATCATGTTGACCGGTCATATTGTGGACGGCCTGACGACCCAGGTCGCCCCTCACATCTGGAGCAAGCTGTCCGATGCTGAAAAAAACATGTTCACCGACGTCACCCGCGAAGCAGCGGCCCGCGCTTCGGCCGACATCAAGAAACGTGAGGGCGAGCTGGTGGAAGAGTTCAAGAAGAAAGGCCTGCAAGTGGTGAACGTTGACCGCAAGTCGTTTCAGGATGCCGTGCTGAAAAGCTCTCCGCTCGAATCCATGGGTTTCACCAAGGCTGACTTCGACAAGATTCAGGCAGCACGCTGATGGATCTGGATTCAGGCCCCAAGGTGATGGGGGACGATGGTGAGTTTCACGTCACCGATGAAGAGGTCAGCTTCGCAGGCACGCCTATCGAAGCGTGGGCGGCGCTGGGCTTCTTCTGGTTGTTGGGGCTCACCGTGTTCTACCAGTTCTTCACCCGCTATGTGCTCAACAACTCAGCCTCCTGGACCGAAGAGATTGCGCGCTACCTGCTGATTGGCACCGTGTTCGTCGGTGCGGCCATTGGCGTGGCAAAGAACAACCACATTCAGGTGGACTTCTTCTACCGATACATGCCCGCGCCCATGTGCCGGGCCATGGCGTTGCTGGTGGACATACTGCGCATTGGCTTCTTTGGCATGGCTGTGGTGATGACCTGGCAGATGATGCAGAAGCTGGGCAACTACAAGATGACCATCATCGACCTGCCGATGAACATCGTCTACGCGGTGTGCATGCTGGGGTTTGCAGCCATGTTTGTTCGCTCATTCTGGGTCATGCGAATCCATGTGAAACGCGGCTACAGCGTGCTGGAACGACCTGAGTCAACGATGGAAGAACGATGATCCAGCCCACCCCCGAAGCGCCTTCGGCGCCTCCCCCTCAAGGGGGCGCCGCCAGCGGCCCGGCAAAGCCGGTTCCACGGCGGCCACGAAAATTTCAATCGAAAGCCGTCCCATGCTGAAAATCATCTTTCTCATCCTGATGTCGGGTGGCGTTCCGGTGGCGATTGCCATGGCAGGCTCATCACTGATCTACATTCTGTGGACCGGCGACAACCCTCCTTTCGTTGTGATTCACCGCATGGTCAGCGGCATTGACAGCTTTCCCCTGCTGGCCGTGCCTTTCTTCATTCTGGCTGGCAACCTGATGAACAACGCCGGTATCACCAACCGTATTTACAACTATGCCCTGGCGCTGGTGGGTTGGCTCAAGGGCGGGTTGGGCCACGTCAACGTGATTGGTTCGGTGATTTTTGCCGGCATGAGCGGCACCGCCATTGCTGACGCCGCAGGTCTGGGCACCATCGAAATCAAAGCCATGAAGGACCATGGCTACGACACCGAGTTTGCTGTCGGTGTTACTGCAGCGTCGGCCACGTTGGGCCCCATCATTCCGCCAAGCTTGCCTTTCGTGATTTACGGCATGATGGCCAATGTGAGCGTTGGGGCGTTGTTTCTGGCGGGTATCCTTCCTGGCCTTTTAATGGCATTTTTGATGATGTTGACAGTGGCCTACTTTGCCCATAAAAACGGTTGGGGCGCAGATGTCAAGTTTGAGTGGCCGCGCGTCATCAAAGCACTGGTCGAGACGGCGGTAGTCGCCGGCTGGCCAGTTCTGATGTGGGCACTGATCACCAAGTTGGGTTTCCCGCCTCAAATCACCGTGTTTGCAGGGCTGATTGGCCTGTTTGCAGCCGACAAATTTTTCAACTTTCAGGCGGTGTTGCCCATCATGACGCCCGTGCTCCTGATTGGCGGCATGACCACAGGCATCTTCACGCCAACTGAAGGCGCCATTGCCGCCTGCGTATGGGCCATGGTGCTGGGCCTGGCGTGGTACAAAACGCTGAGCTGGAAGATGTTTGTGAAAGTGTGCCTGGACACCGTGGAAACCACCAGCACGGTGCTTTTCATCGTGGCCGCTGCCAGCATCTTTGGCTGGATGCTCACCGCCACGGGCGTCACCACCGCCATTGCGGCCTGGGTGCTGGCCTTCACCCAGGAGCCATGGGTCTTCTTGCTGATTGCCAATTTGCTGATGCTGTTTGTGGGCTGCTTTCTGGAGCCCACCGCCGCCATCACGATCCTGGTGCCCATCCTGGTGCCGATTTGCCAGAAACTCGGCATTGATCTGGTTCACTTCGGACTCGTGATGGTGCTCAACCTGATGATCGGCCTGCTGCACCCGCCCATGGGCATGGTGCTCTTTGTATTGGCCCGGGTGGCCAAGTTGTCTGTGGAACGCACTACCATGGCGATCCTGCCCTGGCTGTTCCCCCTGCTGGGCAGCCTGATCATCATCACCTACTTCCCCAAGCTGGTGCTGTGGCTTCCCAAACTGGTTTACTGACACATTGATATGAACCCATTTATCCGACTCCACGCCGCCGACGATGTACTCATCGCACGTGCGCAACTCGTTGGTGGTGCGACC
>JANPAZ010000508.1:0-2118 GCA_031430225.1 Rhodoferax sp.
CTACCATCGTCGGGCTGGCGCGGCCAGCGTCACCCACCTCGGGTCGCTCGACCTTGATGACTTCAGCCCCCATGGCACTCAGACAACGCGACATGTGCGGCCCGGCCAGAAAGTGGCTGTAGTCAATCACGCGAATTCCCGTCAGAGGCAGCGCTTGTGTTCTTTTAGTCATTAAATGTCCAATTGGCCCTCGTATAACGGGCATAGTTAGCTATATTATTGGTAGCACAATCACCAGTGCATCAGGCCGGCCTTCTGGGAATCATCAACCGGTGTTCGCCCTTTTGCACGACTTGGCCGTGCTGGTTGATCAGCTCGGCGGGCATCACCACAATGCCCCAGCCTGGCTTGCTTTTGGACTCTCGCAGGCTGCCCACGCGGAACTTTACGTGCAGTTCGTCATTGATCTTGATGGGCAGCAAGAAGTCCCAGGTCCAGCCCAGCGACATGCCGGGCAGGAACCGGTATTCGCTCTGGGTCTTCAGCCCGTCGGCGACCGATTGCCCCATCAAGCCATGCGCCACCCGGCAGCCGAAGTGCGATTTGTTGGCGTATTCCTCGTCCACGTGCACGGGCGTGAAGTCGCCCGTGAGTTCTGCATAGGCGTCAATGCGCTCGGCGGTGACGAGGTAAGTGGGGCTGGTGCATTCGTCGCCCAGTCTGGCGTCATCCCAGTATTTTTCGGGTGTTTTGAAATCGATTTTGGGTGCGGGCATGTGCGAGTCCTTCAGTCCTTGGCACGCGCATTGACCCGCAGCGCCTGCGCCACAGAATGGGGCGCGGCCTGAATCAGCTCCACCGCCAGCCCATCGGGCAGTTTCAGCCAGTTGCGCCCTTGCGGCAGCTGCTTCACGCCGAACTTGTGGCATTCGGCAATGGCTTCGTCCAGGTCTTCCACCATAACGCCCAGGTGGGCCAGCCAACCCGCCTCATTGCTGGGCCGCGCCTCGAAGTCTGGCGTGCTCATGAGCTGCATGCCGCCCATCGTCCAATACTGTTTGGGTGAGGCCGGGTCGCCGTCAATCTCCCGCACCTCCATGCCCAGCGCATCGTGGAAGAAATTGATGTGCCAGTGAATGTCTTTGACGCGCACGGCGACGTGTTCGACGTAGGATTTTTTGGTGTACGACATGTTTGTCTTTCAGACGAATTGATCAAGTATGCGACGCTCAACACCCTTGAGACAGGCCACCAGCGTCTGGTTGACGGGCGTTGGCACACCCACCTTCAACCCTTGTGCCACCACTGCGCCATTCACGAAATCGATCTCGGTAATGGAGCCTTTCTCGAGGCTCTGCAACATCGAGGCCTTGAACTCGAAGGGCAGACCCGTTGCAGCCTTGATCCAGGGCTGGCGCGGATCGGTGGTGGACAGGCTGACACCGCTGGCCCTGGCCACGGTCATCGCCTCGGCCACTGCCGCCACGGCGCAGGCTTCAACTTCGGGCACCTGGTAGAGCTGGCCATACGGCAGGCCAGTAATGCCGCTCAACGCGCCCGTGGCCACATTGACCAGCAGCTTGTCCCATATAGTGCCCATGATGTTGGCGCTGACCGTGGTCTGCAGCCCGGCCGCCGTGAACAGGCGGGCGATGTTCTGCGCACGGTCCGTGATGCGACCATCCAGCTCGCCAATGAGCGTTTCCTTGGCCCGGGTACCGATGACGATGTGGCCCGCGCCCAGCTGCGTTCCACCTGCATAGGTCTTGCCCGCCAGCACACGCTCGCGGCCAACAATGCCGGCCAGAATGTCCTCATGCCCCACGCCGTTTTGCAGCGACAGCACCACGGTGTCAGGGCCCAGCAATGACATGGCGCCTTGCATCGCCTGCGCCGTATGAAACGACTTGACCAGCACGACCACCAGATCCACCACGCCCGCGTCTCCCGCCGTGGTGGTGGCCTTGACCATTACCGAGCGGTCCCGGCCCTCATCGCGCAGGATCAGGCCACGCGCCTTCATGGCCTCGACCTGGTCAGCATTGCGGTTGATCAGCCAGACTTCATGGCCGGCTTCAGTGAGCACACCCCCGATCGCACAGCCCAGCGAACCCGCGCCCAAAATTGCCACTTTCAAAATTGAAACCCTTCCGGACTGAATGTCACTTGGCAATACTA
>JANPAZ010000509.1:0-4932 GCA_031430225.1 Rhodoferax sp.
CCCGTGGGCGAGTCCCTCATCATGACTGCCATCGGCCTGGCTGTGGCCGTGCCAGCCGTGCTCTCTTACAACTGGCTGGTAGGCCGTAACAAATCGGTGATGGAAGACGTGCGCGCCTTTGGCAGCGACCTGCACGCCGTCATTCTCGGTTCTGCCAAGAAGGCCTGAAAGGCCGGACCCCGTACTGACCCCGCACTGAACCTGGACTCACCATGTCAATGAACGTAGGCCCCGCCAGCGGCGAAGACGAAGTGATGTCCGCCATCAACACGACGCCCCTGGTGGACGTGATGCTGGTGCTGCTCATCATCTTCCTGATCACCATTCCGGCGGTGACCACCTCCATCAAGCTGGACTTGCCCAAAGAACGCGTGGAAGTGCGCGAAACCAAGCCCGAGAACGTCATCATCTCGGTGGACAAGGGCGGCAGCATATTCTGGTATGACGCCCGAATGGCCAATGTCGACACCCTGGTGGACAAGCTCAAAAAAGTCTCCGTCATGAAGCCCCAGCCCGAAGTGCAAATCCGGGCCGACTCTGAAGCCCGCTACGAAGGCGTTGGCAAAGTACTGCTCGCCTGCCAGCGCGCAGGCATCGTCAAAGTTGCTTTTATCACTGAGCCCCCCGCCCTGGGCGGATGAAACTCACGGACTCAAGGAAATAGCCCATGGCCATGAATATTGGTAAATCCAGCCACGCCGATGAACCGCAGGTGATGATGGAAATCAACACCACCCCCCTGATTGACGTGATGCTGGTGCTGCTGGTCATGTTGATCATCACCATTCCCATCCAGTTGCATGCGGTCAATCTGGACATGCCGGTCGGCGCGCCACCGACCAATCTGGTCAAACCAGAGAAGATCCAGCTCGACATTGACGACAAGAGCGTGGTCTATTGGCAGGGTTTACCCGTAACCACCCTGGAGCTGGAAGCCAATATGCGCACCATTGCGGCACAAGCCGTCCAGCCCGAGGTGCACTTGCGCCCCAACAAGGCCTCTCAGTACGCGGTGTTTGCCAACGTGCTGTCGTCCAGCAAGCGCCTGGGGCTGACCAAGATTGCCGTGATTGGCAGTGAGCAGTTTGTGCAATGACGACGATGATGCCCAATCTGTCGCCAGCTTCTGTCAGCGCCACCGCCGGCGCCGGGGGCACCGCCTTGCCGCAAGGTGCAACGTCCCACATGGGAATGAATGTCCGCTACCAGCCCAAAGACCCGTCCAAACGCTACACCGGACTGATCTTTGTGGTGGTGCTGCATGCCTTGCTCGGCTATGCGCTCGTGTCAGGGCTGGCGCGCAAAGGGCTGGACATCATCAAGAAGCCACTCGAAGCGGTGGTGATTCAGGAGGTCATCATTCCGCCGCCCCCGCCCCCGCCACCTCCGCCACCCAAGAAGATCGAGCCCGTGCCTCAGGCACCTAAAGTAGAAGCGCCGCCGCCGCCATTTGTGCCGCCGCCCGAGGTCGCACCCCAGGTGTCTACCGCACCCGTCATCACGGCAGTGGCAACGCCACCCCCTGCACCGGTTGTGATCGCACCACCGCCTCCGCCCGTTGTTGTGGCACCGCCCGCCCCGGCGCCGTTGCCCAAGGTCAACAAGGCTGATATGGCCGTGGCTTGCCCTACCCAGGTGGCACCGGAAATGCCCCGCAAGGCGATTCAGGACGGTACAACCGGTGTTGTGCGTGCGCAGGCGCTGATCAAGGACGGCGCAGTCAAGGAAGTTACGATACTTTCAGGGCCCCGGATTTTCCACACGCCAGTTCGCAATGCCATGCTGCAGTACAAGTGCACCAATGACGCGGGTGAAATTCTGGCAACTCAGGAATTCAACTTCAAGCTGGAATAACCCCCCGAGCAATTTACGGTTGGGGTTCCGGTCCCAGCAATGGACCTTGATATCCGTCGCCTTGCAGCGAATGGCTGTTCAACAATGGGCGGCCATCGAGCGTTGCCAATCCCAAAATTAGGGCGGGCTCTCGAATCTTGACATGACAGTGTCACATTCGCCACTAATTAAGTATTTACCTTATGTCCATTTGGTAACAAAAGTGTAAAGTGGGTTTAGACATGAATGCGCAGCTCTATCCCGAAAAGCGCATGCCCATGGCCTAAATCGATCAGTGGGCCTAGTCAGCCCCTTGTGTCACCCTTCAACCGTGGAGAAACCCATGAAACAAAACTTTATTTTTAGGCAAACCATTCTTGCCCGATCAGTGCTCGCTGTCTGCGGTGCGAGCGCTGCGGTGCTGTCCGTGCAGCCAGCCATGGCTCAAAGCGCCCCCGCGCTTCAACGCGTTGAAATTACGGGTTCCAACATCAAGCGGGTTGATGCCGAGACGGCTTCGCCGGTTCAGGTGGTCACCCGTGAAGAGATAGAGCGCTCGGGCAAGGCCTCGGTGGCTGAACTGCTCCAATCGCTCGCCGTCGATAACGCCGGTTCGGTCCCCATGACGTTTGGCAATGGTTTTGCCAAAGGCGCATCGGGCATTTCTCTGCGTGGCCTTGGCGTTGCATCTACGCTCGTGTTGATTAATGGTCGGCGTATTGCCCCCTATGGCGCGGCAGATGACGGCCAAAAGGTTTTCGCTGATTTGAACGTGATTCCCACTGAAGCCGTGGAACGCGTTGACATCTTGAAGGATGGTGCCTCGGCGATTTACGGTTCAGACGCTATTGCGGGCGTGGTCAACGTGATTCTGCGCAAAGACTTCAAAGGCACTGTCGCAAAGGCCACCCTGGGACGCTCGACCTATGGTGATGGGGGTGAAGGCCGCGCAAGCATCACACACGGCTTTGGCAATCTGGCGGACGACAAGTACAACGTCTTGTTGAGCCTTGAACTCGCCAAAAAGGGTGAGATCTGGAATCGCGACCGCATTGGTCGCGGGCAAGTCGGGCAAACTGACTACCGCGCTCTGGGCTTCGACGCGAATACTGCCACTGGCATTGGCAGTGCTGGCGGTACCGGTGCTATTCTGGCCAATAATCTGGCTGGAAGCTCCATTGTCGGTAACGTGCGCAATCCAACGACGCTCGACTACTTCAGCCGTGGCAATCCCGCTGGCGCCGGCTTTGTACGCACCTATCCTGGTGCCAATTGCGCAAATTTTTCCAGCACGCCTCAAGGCGGTGACTTGGGCGGATGCCTGATTGACGCCTCGCAACGCTACAGCCAAATTCAGCCATCTGAGCAGACCACTAACTTTTTTGGCCGTGCGACCCGTGAAATTAACGCCAACATGCAGGCATTCGTTGAGTTGAATCTGTACAACTCGAAGTCTGAGTCATCCACAACCCCCTCCGGAATCAGCGGCAGCGTAGGTTTCCCAGGTGGTCCCGTCAGCAACGCCGCCGTGGCACTTGGCGCGACACACCCCGACAATCCTTACAACGCAACAGCGCGGTTTCGCTATTTGGCTGCCGACGTGGGCCCACGGGTAAGCAAGTCAACGTCTGATTTCAACCGCTTTGTTGTCGGTCTGAAGGGCACAATGTCCGATTGGGACTATGAGACTGGCCTTCTGTACTCATCCAGTACAGGTAAAACTGAACGAACCGGTTATCTACAGAAAGATGTCGCGTTCGCGCTGCTAAATCCGTCTGCAGCAAACGTGGCTGCAGCACGTGCTGGCAGCGCCGCTTATGCCGCCCTGCCAGCCGGTTCATTTTGGCGCGTGGCAGAAAATGCAGGCCTGAACTCGGCCGCCCTTTATGCGGCGCTCTCCCCGACCATTTCCGATTCATCCAAAACCACCACAACTCAACTCGATTTCAAGGCGAATCGCGAGCTGGGACAATTGGCGGGTGGGCCCATCGGCTTGGCGGTCGGCGCAGAGATTCGCAATGAGTCAGTTGAATTGACTCCGACTACCGGAACCGAGCGCGGAAATATCATTGGTTTGGGTTACTCGGCTTACAAGGGTTCCCGTGATTTGTTTGGAATCTACTCTGAAATCAACTTGCCCGTCACCAAATCCTTGGAACTTTCGGCAGCTCTACGCGGTGACAAGTACTCGGACGTGGGCACCTCCTACACACCGAAGTTAGGTGCCAAATGGACACCTGCCCAAGGTTTTGTCGTCAGAGGAACTTATGCAGAAGGTTTCAGAGCACCTAGCGCTGCCGAGAATGGTGCCGGTGGACTTGCCGCATTTTCGTCAGCTGCCGACCCAGTTCGCTGCGCGCTCGGCGTTGCGTCTGCATGCAGCCCCGGTAGTGTCGCTTTGATCGTCACGCCAAATCCGAATCTGCAACCTGAGACGTCAAAGAGCATCACGCTTGGTGCGATTTGGGAGCCAACCAACAAGAGCAACGTATCGGTGGACCTTTGGCGCATCACGCGTCGCAATGAGATCAATACCGAGTTGACCGCTGACGCAGTGGCTGCTGGTCGCGTCTCTCGCGATCCATCGACCGCCTCTGTACCTGGCGACCCAGGTGCCATAACTGCAGTACTTGAGCGCTATATCAACTCTGCAGAAACCAAAGTTGAAGGTATTGACCTCGACGCACGCCACCGCATCGATCTGGGTGGTAACAACGGAAAGTTGACGTTTGGTGTCCGTTGGACCCACTTGTTCACTTGGCTGCGCACTGACGTAGGCACCTCGGTGGACTTTGCGGGGACGCATGGCAATTGCAACACAACGAATTGCATTGGCACACCACGTGACCGTATTAACTGGTCGGCTACATACGATCAGGGACCATGGAGTGTTACCGGCATCATCAACTACCGTGGCAACCTGGCGAACGTTGAGTACAACGGTGACCCCGCTGGCTGCTCAACATCGCTGGCCAACGGCACTGCTGCACCTGCTGGTTGCCAGATTGACTCGTTCACATCTGTCGATCTGAACGTGCGTTACAACATCACACCTAAAACCCAGATTTACGGCACCATCCGCAATCTGTTTGACAAGGT
>JANPAZ010000510.1:0-5320 GCA_031430225.1 Rhodoferax sp.
CGGCCACCTCCAGTTCTTTGGCGGCCAGCAGTTTGGCGGCGTCAATGGTGCGCTCTGAGCCAATGCGCACGGCCGAGCCGCCGGTAAAGATTGAGCGTGAACCCGCGCTGCCAAAGCCGTCGCCGCGGTCGGTGTCGCCCAGCACGATGCGTACTTTTTCAATCGGCACGCCAAACGTATCCACCACCAGTTGCGCCAGCGTGGTGGCGATGCCCTGGCCCATGGCGTTGACGGCCGAGAAGACTTCAATAGTGCCTTCGGCCTGCACGGCCACGGTCACGCGCTCTTCAAACACGTTGCCGCCAGTCCACTCCAGGAAGGTTGAAATGCCCTGGCCACGTACTTTGCCCCGCGCTTTGGACTCTGCCGCACGGGCGTCAAAGCCGCTCCAGTCGGCCAAGGTCAGGGCCTGGTCCATTACCGACTCGAAATTGCCGGTGTCATAAACCTGTGCCATCGGGTTTTTATAGGGCATCTGGTTGGGCTGGATGAAGTTGCGGCGGCGCAATTCAACCCGGTCTATGCCGGTCTGCCGCGCGGCTTCGTCCATCAACCGTTCCATGATGAAGATGGCTTCCGGCCGACCCGCACCGCGGTAAGCACCCGTGGGTGCCGTGTTGGTCAGGACGGCCTTGAAGTGGAAGTCAATCGTCTGGATGTCGTACACGCTGGTCTGCACCCAGGGCCCGATCATGAGCTGGATGATGACGCCAGTCATGCTGGGGTAGGCACCCACGTTGGCGGTCGAGGCCACGCGCAGGGCCAGGATTTTGCCGCGCTCGTCCAGCGCCAGTTCAGCGTGCGAGGCCAGGTCGCGACCATGGGAGCTGGCCAGAAATTCTTCGCCGCGCTCGGACGTCCATTTGACGGGGCGCTTCAACGTGTTGGCGCAATAGGCTACCGCCACGTCTTCGGGGTAAGCGCCGGTTTTCATGCCAAAGCCGCCGCCCACATCGCCGACGACTGCGCGCACCTGTTCTTTGGGCAGGCCCAGAGACGCGCAAACCGTGTCGCGCAGGCCCGAGGGCATTTGCGAGCTCAGGCGGATGGTGAGCCGCCCGGCATCGGTGTAGGCCAAGACCGAGCGCGGTTCCAGTGTCAGGGCGGCCAGGCGCTGGTTGGTGATGTCCAGCTTGACCACATGGCGCGCGGTGGCAAAGGCGCTTGCGGTAGCAATGACGTTGCCGTGGCGCATTTCCGCGGAGACGTTGTCTGGCGCACCATCACAAATCACCGGGGCACCGGGCGCAGTGGCGTCTGCGGTGTCAACCACCATGGGCAGCTCGTCATAGTCCACCGAAATTGCCTCTGCCGCATTGCGGGCTTCGGCCAATGTCTGGGCCACGACCGCAGCCACGGGCTCGCCCACAAAGCGGACCCGCTCATGGGCCAGGGCGCGCCGGGGTGGCGTTGCGCAGTCTGTGCTGTCTGCGCGCTTGAGGCCCATCACACCGGCCAGCGGCTTGACACCCGCGTTGGCCAGATCAGCGCCGGTGACGATCTTCAAAACACCGGGCAGCGCCAAAGCCGCTGCGGTGTCTATCGACGTGATTCGCGCATGCGGATAGGGCGAGCGCAAAAACACCAGATAGGCCTGATCGGGCAGCGTCACGTCGTCGGTGAACTGGCCCTTGCCGGTCAGTAGCAGGTCATCTTCCAGGCGACGAACGGCCTGGCCGCTGCCAAATCTGGCGTTGCTGGTGTCAATCGATGGGTTAGGGGTCGCTTGCGTTGCGGTGTTCACAGGTTTTGCCTCGATTTAGTTGATCAGGTTTGCCTGACAGTGTGCGTCAGGCAAGCCCGGAGAAAATTGAGTTGCCACTATATGCGCAGTTCGTGAATCGTGTCGTTGACCCAACTCGCGGCACAATGCGGGCATGACTCTTTCTCAATCTCCCCAAACCCCAAAAATTGCCGGCCATCTGCTGGTGGAATGCCTGATTGCCCAGGGCGCAACGCACGCTTTTGGCGTGCCCGGTGAAAGCTATCTGGCGGTGCTGGACGGTTTTCACGCCCATGCGGACCAGATCCAGTTTGTCATCAACCGCCAGGAAGGTGGTGCGGCCTTCATGGCTGAGGCGCATGGCAAGCTCACCGGACGGCCCGGCATCTGTTTTGTGACCCGCGGGCCTGGGGCCACCAACGCATCCATTGGCGTACACACCGCGTTTCAGGACTCCACCCCGATGATCCTTTTTGTAGGCGATGTGGCCGCTGAAACCCGTGACCGTGAGGCGTTTCAAGAGGTCAACTTCCTCAGTTTTTTCGGCCCCTCCACCGGCGGCATGGCCAAACGGGTGGAGCGTATTGACGACGCGCGGCGCATTCCCGAATACGTGGCGCGGGCCTTTGCCACCGCCATGAATGGCCGGCCCGGCCCCGTGGTGCTGGTGTTGCCCGAAGACATGCTGGCGTCGGTGGTGACAGCCCACGCATGGGGCGCCATGCCGACACCACTGGCGCGTGTGGACGCCGTGGAAGCCTGGAGCGACCCCGGCTCCCTGCGCTACCTGCGTGAGTTGCTGTTGAAGTCGCAGCGGCCTTTTGTCATTGCCGGAGGCAGCGGCTGGACGGTACAGGCCGCGCAGGCCCTGCAGCGTTTTGCTGAAAACTGGAAACTGCCCGTGGGAAACGCGTTCAGGTTTCAGGACACGTTTGACAACTTCCACCCGCTGTATGCGGGTGACGTGGGCATTGGCATCAACCCTAAATTGGCGCAGCGCGTTAAAGACAGTGACCTGGTCATTGCCATCGGGCCGCGCCTGGGCGAGATGACCACGGGGGGC
This sequence comes from Rhodoferax sp., assembly GCA_031430225.1. Lineage (GTDB taxonomy): Bacteria > Pseudomonadota > Gammaproteobacteria > Burkholderiales > Burkholderiaceae_C > JANYCG01. The sequence continues at coordinate 2,787 of JANPAZ010000510.1, forward strand.
TACACCCTGCTGCAGGCGCCCAAGGCCGCGCAGAAGCTCGTACACATTCATGCCAGCGCCGAAGAACTGAACCGCGTTTATCAGGCGGATCTGGCGATTCATTCGACGATGAATGCGGCCGCCCGGTCGCTGGAGGTGCTGAGCGCGCCGGTGTCGGTGCCTTGGGAGTCATGGGCACAGGCCTGCAACACCGACTACTGCGACAACATGACACCGCAGGCTTTGCCCGGTGACATCGACATGCCCGCCATTGTGGCCAGCCTGCAAAAGCATTTGCCGGCAGATGCGGTGCTGACCAATGGCGCAGGCAATTTCGCCAGCTGGATTCACCGCTTCTTCAAACACCATGGTCTGGCCAAAGGCTTCAAGACCCAGCTCGCTCCTACCAATGGGGCCATGGGTTATGGCGTGCCGGCGGGCATTGCGGCGGCCATCACCACCAACCGGGTTGTATTCACCATCGCAGGCGATGGCGACTTCTTGATGAACGGGCAGGAGCTGGCCACTGCCGCACAATGTGGCGCCAAGACCATCATCGTGCTGCTGAACAACGGCATGTTCGGCACCATCCGCATGCACCAGGAGCGCGAGTACCCTCGCCACGTGGCTGGCACGGCGCTGGCCAACCCGGACTTTGCGGGGCTGGCGCGCGCCTATGGCTATGCCGGTGTCAGGATCACCAAAACGGCCGAGTTTGAAGCAGAGCTGTTGGCCGCACTGGAGCGGCCGCAGGGCACGCTGATCGAGGTGATTCTGGACCCCGAGGTCATCACAACCCGGGGCACGCTGTCGGCCATCACACAAAAGGCATTGACAAAACCATGAGCGAAACGCTATAAAAATTATAGCTAACTATGCCCTGTCTATGTGGGCAAAGGATAGTTTTTGTTCATATTTCGATGGTTGGCCGTCGTTTTAGGTTTTTACGGCAGCTGCGGCGCGCATGGCAGCCGCCTGCTCGCGCGAGATGCCCAGAGCCGTCTGCATGGGGCCGGGGCTCTCGGGGTCCCAGGAGTGCCGTGGCCCCATGGTGATGCCGCCGTCTACGGTCAAATGGGTGCCTGTGACAAACGAGGAAGCATCCGAGGCAAAAAACAGCACGGATTCTGCAATATCTCGTGGCATGCCGGAGCGCCCAATGGGATTTGACGCACCACTTTTTTCAGCCACGACCTGGGCCAGTTGCTTTGACTGCTCGATGTTCATGCCCAGACCACGGCCAAAAATCGAGGTGGAGATGAAGCCTGGCAGGATGCAGTTGATGCGAATTTTGTGCTGGCTCAACTCGGAGGCTGCCATGCGTGTGAAATGCATGACACCGGCCTTGGCAACCGAATAGCAAATAGGCGCATAGCCCGTCTGGACAGCCGAAATGGATGAGGTGTTGATGATGGAGCCACCGCCTCGCAGGCGCATATGGGGCGTTGCATACGACGCACCCGCCACGACCGATCGCAATAAAAGGGCCTGGGTTTGGTCCCATCCATCAATGTCCCAGTTTTCTACGCCCGCTGGTGTGCCGCCATGCCCGGCATTGCTGAAGAGAATGTCGAGGCCGCCAAATGCATCGACTGCCAGCTCGATGGCTGCCTTGATGTCGGGCGGCTTCGTCACGTCACACCGGATAAAACGCACCGAATCAGGAAACCTCGCCTGAAGCGATTGCCCGGCATCCTCCTGGACGTCAGCGGCCACGACCTTGGCGCCTTCCTCCACAAAAAGTTCCAGTGTGGCGAGTCCGATGCCCGAAGCAGCACCGGTGATGACAGCAATTTTTCCTTTCAAACGATTCGACATGGGGTGTCCTTTTAGATGCCAGGCATGGTGAATATTGGATCCATCCGACTTTAAGCGCGGGGCCACGTGCGCAGTCTGCTAACAAACCCTTACGTTTGAGGCGTCGGCGCTGGTACGGCGCGGCGCGTTGTGCAGGGGTACCTACTTTGAAAGCCCGCCATGAAAAAAATTGCTGCCATTGCCCTTGTTGCCTTTACCGCCGTGTGCGGCACCGCGCTGGCCCAAACCAGTGTCGGCGTTTCGATTGGCATCAACCAGCCGGGTGTTTATGGGCGCATCAACATAGGCAACTACCCGCAGCCGGTGCTGGTGTCTCCGCAACCCATCATCATCGTGCCCGCACCCATCGCGGTGCAACGGCAACCGATCTACCTCTACGTGCCGCCAGGGCACCAGAAAAACTGGGGCAAGCATTGCGCCCGCTACAACGCCTGCGGACAGCCCGTGTATTTTGTGCAGGAGCAGTGGGTGCGCGATCGCTACCAGCATGAGCATCCGGGCTGGCGTGGTGAATACCACGGCCATCGCGAATACCTCGCCGAGAAGGGTCACCGCCAGGATGAACGCCGCGACAAACGCCATGACAATCGCCACGACAACCGTGACCATGATGGGCGCCGGTAGCCGGGGATCGTACTGCGCTCACCCATGAAAAAAAGAGGCCGCATCACTGCGGCCTCTTTTTTGGGGGATGCCTAGTTGACCTTGATCAGCCGCCAGTCAAGGCGGTTGTCGGC
>JANPAZ010000511.1:0-3665 GCA_031430225.1 Rhodoferax sp.
CCCCCCGGAAATCAAGATACTGCTTGCCTGACACCTCGGCATGCCCGCCGTCACCGCCGTTCAAGCCGCCGCGAGCACTTATTGACCCCAGAAACCGGGTTGCACCGTCAGCCCAGACCACTACATTGCCGCCATCGCCCCGGTCAGTCGCATCCGCCTTGATCTGGGCACCCTCTAGCACCACGTTCTGATGGGCATTGCTGATACGTGCATCGTCACCGTGCCAGCCGCCGCCAACGCGGATTTCACCACCGCCCGTGGCACCGCTGGCATCGAGCACGGCGGTTTTGCGCAAGACAACCGTATCCGCAGTGGCATGAATGAGTCCGCCCTTGCCCGCAGCACTGTGTGCGGAAACCTGACCGTCAATATCCAGTAAGTCTTTGGCCTTGAGCACAACCCGACCGCCCTCTGTGGCAACCGTGGTCGCCTGAATGCTGCCGCTGTGCTTCAAAGTGCCTGCAAAAATGCCAACGGCATCCCCCTTCAGCGTACCCAGGTTCACAGCCCTGTCAGACGGTGCCTGCACCTGCAGCGTGATGCCTTCCAGCCCGCGCCCGGTCACTTCAACGCCTTGGCCTGCAGCCAGCATGACGCTGCCGCCTTGGGCTTCAACGACCGCCGTTTTAGCGAGGTCAATGGTGGGCGCAATCAGAACCACATCGCCACCCCGGGCGATGAGGTTGCCTTGCACCGTCAGCGCGCCGCCGGTCTCCGTAAGGCCGCTCGCGCCGAAACGCAACCGGCCGGCAATAGCGTCTGCCTCTGACATGCCGACGGCAGATGCGGTGAACCCCGCCGTATCGACCACCGCACCTGCACCCACCGCAATACCTGACTGATTGACCAGCACAAGTTTGCCATTACTGCTCAAAGTACCAAACAACACTGACGGTGTATTGGTCACCACCCGGTTGACTGACGTACTGGACGCGCTGGGCTGCACAAATTGGGTGGCGTTACCCGCACCGATTGAAAAACTGTTCCAGTTGAGAGCAGAGTGATTGGTGCCCGGGCCGTTTTGCGTCGTCACCACGAGTTTGTTGGGCTGCCCGGTGTTGAACAAGGCACTTCCATGGACTGCGACACCGCCAGTTGGCAAGGCGGAAGGCTGGGACTGGGCCTGAGCCGAAGAGGTTGCACCACAGCAAGCGCTCGCGATTTCGGCGACAGCGACCATCACGCCCAGCGACGGATTCCATATCGATCGGTAAATATGGTTCAGTGAAGCACGGTTGGACAAGGTGGCACTCCCGTAAACACGCGACAGGGCGGCACGCGGTGGTAGGCCGCTAACCCGACGCAGATCAGCGAAACATCAAGAAGGTCACATGATGTAACAGTTTTTACCATCGTGCCAGAACTTTCGCCACATTAGCTGCAGAAAAGCTGCCCGGCACATCGGTACTTTTACCGATTTCGGGAAATAACCGTGGTCTGTTTTCTTAGACCAACACGCGCTCAATGCCACCACTATTTGCCGCCGCCACGTATTGGGGCAGCCACTGTTCGCCCAGGATCTGGTTGGCCATTTCCACCACGATGTAATCCGCTTCCAGCAAGCCGTTGTTCAGGTCGTTACCGTAACGGGTCAAGCCTTGTAGACAACTCGGGCAGCTGGTCAGAATTTTTACGTTGGCTTTCTCGGGAATGTCTGCAAGCGCACGCAAGTCTTTTTCGCCCTTTCGCAGCTCTTCCTCCTTGCGAAAGCGGATTTGCGTAGAGATGTCTGGCCGCGTCACACCCAGAGTGCCGGCCTCACCACAGCAGCGGTCATTTTTGAGCACGTTGCTACCCACCAGCGCTTTGACCGTCTTCATCGGGTCCTGCAGCTTCATGGGGCTATGGCAGGGGTCGTGATAAAGGTATCCCGCCCCCGCGCCTGTCTGCGCATTGAGCGTTATGTTTTTCTCCAGCAGGTACTCGTGGATGTCGATGATGCGACAACCGGGGAATATTTTGTCAAACTCATAGCCCTGCAACTGGTCATAGCAAGTGCCACAGCTCACCACCACGGTCTTGATGTCCAGGTAGTTCAACGTGTTCGCCACCCGGTGGAACAGCACCCGGTTGTCGGTGATCATTTTCTCGGCCTTGTCGAACTGGCCCGAGCCGCGCTGCGGGTAGCCGCAGCACAGGTAGCCTGGTGGCAGCACGGTCTGCACGCCCGCATGCCACAGCATGGCCTGCGTGGCCAGCCCGACCTGGCTGAATAGACGCTCCGAGCCGCAGCCGGGGAAATAAAACACCGCCTCGGTCTCGCTGCTGGTCGTTTTGGGGTTGCGGATGATGGGCACGTAGTCGCCGTCTTCAATATCCAGCAAAGCACGCGCCGTCTTCTTGGGCAGTCCACCGGGCATCTTCTTGTTGATGAAGTGAATCACCTGCTCTTTGATAGGCGCCACGCCCACCGTCGCGGGCGGTTTGGCGGTCTGTTTTGTCGCAAATGTGCGCAACAGGTCGTTGGCCAGCCGCTGCGCCTTGAAGCCTACATCCACCATGGCTGTACGCATCAGCTTGATGGTTTGCGGGCTGGTGGCATTGAGGAAGAACATCGCCGCTGCATTGCCGGGCCGGAATGATTTTTGACCCATCTTGCGCAGCAGGTTGCGCATATTCATCGACACATCGCCAAAGTCAATGTCCACCGGGCACGGGCTCAGACACTTGTGGCACACCGTGCAGTGGTCGGCCACGTCTTCAAACTCCTGCCAGTGGCGGACAGAGATGCCGCGACGCGTCTGCTCTTCGTACAGGAAAGCTTCCACCAGCAAAGATGTGGCCAGAATCTTGTTACGTGGGCTGTAAAGCAGGTTGGCACGGGGCACATGGGTGGCGCACACCGGTTTGCATTTGCCGCAACGCAGGCAATCTTTCACCGAATCGGCAATGGCACCAATGTCGCTCTGCTGCATGATCAGCGACTCATGCCCCATCAAGCCAAAACTCGGCGTGTAGGCATTGGTCAAATCAGCGTGCATGGGAAGGCTATAAAGATTTTCAACCTTTTCCCCACGTATTGATTCAGTAGTTTGCTCTTTATTTCGTAGCAATTTGCCTTTGTTGAAACGCCCTTCCGGATCGATTCTGGCTTTATAGTCAGTAAACGGCTGCAGCTCGGCGTCGCTCAAAAACTCCAGTTTCGTGATACCAATGCCGTGCTCGCCGGAGATTACGCCGTCGAGCGACCGCGCAAGCACCATGATGCGTTTGACGGCGCCGTGGGCCGCTTGCAGCATCTCGTAATCATCACTGTTCACCGGCAGATTGGTATGCACATTGCCGTCACCGGCATGCATGTGCAGTGCTACCCAGACCCGCCCCTTGAGGACACGCTTGTGTACGACGTTGCACTCGTTAAGAATGGGCTCAAACGCCGCCCCGCTGAAGATGCCTTGCAGCCTGGCGCGAATCTGGGTTTTCCAGCTGGCGCGCAGAGTGTGGTCTTGCAGCGGCACGAACAGGGCGTCCACGTCTTTCAGCCAACTGGCCCACAGCGCACGCACTTCACCAATCAGGGCCAAGGCCTGCGCCACACGGTCTTCCAGCAGGTCCGGCGAGGCCACTTCGTTCAGGTCGTCGTGCTTGCCCAGGGGCAAATTACCCTTGGTAAAAAACTCTTGAAGTGCATCGCAAAGTTTGAGCTTGTTTTGCAGACTCAGCTC
>JANPAZ010000512.1:0-4310 GCA_031430225.1 Rhodoferax sp.
CTTCATTGTTGGCTCCAACACGGCGTTTGCGCACCCCATCTTGTTTCGGCGCATCGAAGACGCAAAAAAGGCCAACCCGGCCCTGAAAATCATCTTTGCCGATCCGCGCAAAACCGATACGGCCGGCATCGCCGACCTGTATTTACCCATCCAGCCCGGCACCGATGTGATGCTGTTCAACGGCATGCTGCACATCATGCTGTGGGAGGGCTGGACGAATGCGGCCTACATTGCAGCGCACACCAACGGTTTTGATGACCTGAAGGCCACCGTGCGCGACTACACGCCTGACCTGGTGGCACAGACCTGCGGCATCAGGAAGGACGACTTGCTGACGGCGGCAAAGATGTTTGCCACCGGAGCTGCAAGCGACACCTCGCATCGCAAGGCAACGCTCAGCCTGTATTGCCAGGGCCTGAACCAGTCCAGCAGTGGCACTGCCAAAAACGCGGCCCTCATCAACCTGCATCTGGCCACCGCGCAAATTGGCAAACCTGGCGCTGGCCCTTTCTCACTAACGGGCCAGCCCAATGCGATGGGTGGGCGCGAAGTGGGCGGCCTGGCTAACCTCATCAGCGCACACCGCGACATGTCCAACCCCGCGCACCGTGCTGAGGTGGCGTCACTGTGGGGCGTGGCTGATGTGCCATCGACCCCCGGGAAGACTGCCGTGGAGATGTTCCAGGCTGCAGCCGATGGCGAAATCAAGGCGCTGTGGATTGCTTGTACCAACCCCGCGCAAAGCATGCCAGACCAGGCCACGGTGCGGCGAGCGCTGGAACGTGCAGAACTCGTCATCGTGCAGGAAGCCTTTGCCACCACCAGCACCTGCGGGTATGCCGACTTGCTGCTGCCGGCAACAACCTGGGGTGAAAAGAATGGCACGGTAACCAACAGTGAGCGTCGCATCAGTCGGGTGCTGCCGGCCGTCAAGGCACCCGGTGAGACACGCCACGACTGGTCCATCGCTGTTGACTTCGCCCAGCGGCTGGAAAAGCTATTGCCTGCACGTCACGCAACACTGTTCCCCTACCCCACCCCTGAATCCGTCTGGAACGAACACCGCGAGTCCACCCGGGGCCGCGACCTGGACATCACTGGCCTGAGCTACGCCATGCTGGAAACCATTGGACCGCAACAATGGCCGCTGCCTGAAGGTGCCACCACCGGCAGGGTGCGCTTGTACGAAAACGGTATCTTCCCCACTGCCGACGGACGCGCCAAATTCGTCAACACCGCCTACAAGCCCGTCGCCGAGCCGCGTGAATCGCGCTATCCGTTCTCGCTGACGACCGGCCGTCTGCGTGACCAGTGGCACGGCATGAGCCGAACCGGTACGCTGGGGCGCCTGTTTGGCCACGTGGCAGAGCCCGTGGTCCAGATGAACCCACAGGACATGGCGCGCAGGCTGCTCAAGGAAGGCGACCTGGTGCATGTCACCAGCAAGCGGGGCTCCATTGTGGTGCCGGTACAGGCCAGCGCAGAAGTTGGGATGAGCCAGGCGTTCATGGCCATGCATTGGGGTGAAGAGTATTTAAGTGGCGTCAGCAGCACAGGCCAGCGCCTCACGGGTGTGAACGCGCTCACCACGTCGGCCTATTGCCCCAGCTCCAAACAGCCTGAACTCAAACATGCCGCCGTCAAAATCTTGAAGGCAGAGTTGCCCTGGTCCATGTTGGCCATGGCCTGGCTACCCGATACGCAGGTGCTGCAGGCCCGCGAAGCCCTGGTGCAAATGATGCGCCTGTTCCCATTTGCCGTGTGCGTGCCGTTTTCCAACAACACGCCCTTGAGTGAACCGGGTCGCGCCCGCACCGGGGTGCTGTTTCGCGCTGCAGCGCATGACGCACCGCCACCCGAATGGCTCGCCCAACTGACCGCGCTGCTGGGCCTCAACAGCGCAGACAGTTTGCATTACGTGGACCGCAAGAAGGGGCAGCATCGCTCCGCCCGGCTGCTGCGCTCAGGTGACCATGCCGAATTGGAGGCCTTCTTGCTGGCTGGTGATACCAGTGCCGAGGCGTGGATCAAGACGGTGCTGCAAGACCAGTTGCCCGCCCAAGCCTATGGCCGCCTGCTGCTGCTGCCTGGTGCCAAGGCACCGGTGGCCGTGCAGTCGCGCGGCAAGCCAATCTGCAGTTGCTTCAACGTAACCGACCTGGCCATTGCCGAGCAGCTTGAGACGTGCGTTGGCGACGACGAAGCGCGCCTGACGCAGCTTCAGGGTGCGTTGAAATGCGGCACCAACTGCGGGTCGTGCCTGCCCGAGCTCAAGCGCCTGGTGCGCGTGTCCCAGCCTGCTATGTTGGCCCAAGAGTGATATGGATCACGTTTCGCGACCCAAAATCACGCCATAAGCTAATGCCCGTGGGGCATGAGGCATCGCCGACAATCAGGCCATGCACCATCATCGCGCCAATCGTCAGACGCCAGTCGCGTGAACAACGTGGACCCAAGGTAAGTTTATTGTGAGCATCGCCAAATACATCAAGGAAATCGGCCGCGGCAAGGAGGGCGCCCGTTCGCTCACGCGCGAACAGGCCACCGACTTGTTCGGCCAGGTGCTGGACGGCTCGGTGACAGACCTGGAGATTGGCGGCTTCTGTCTGGCCATGCGAATCAAAGGTGAAACGGCACAGGAGATGGCGGGCTTTCTGGATGCCACGCACGCCCGCTTGAACAAAGTGCCCGTCAGCGAATCGCCGGTCATCGTCATTCCCAGCTACAACGGTGCACGCAAATTACCGGTACTCACGCCTTTGCTGGCGCTGCTGCTGGCACGCGAAGGCTTGCCGGTACTGGTGCACGGCACAGCCACCGAATCCACCCGAATTTATACATCTGATGTGCTGCTGGCCCTCGGAATACCAGCACAGTCAGCTATTCATTCAATAGCAAATGGTACGGTCAACTTTGCCCCGACTGCGGTTCTGTGCGCGGGTTTGCAGCGCCTGCTGGATGTGCGCCGCGCTGTGGGCCTGCGCAACCCGGCGCACAGCCTGGTCAAGCTCATGAACCCCTGCGCAGGCAAGAGCCTGATCATCAGCAGCTACACGCACCCCGAATACGCCATTTCGATGGCCGCCACGTTTGAGCTGATGCAGTCCAACGCCTTGCTGCTGCGCGGCACCGAGGGTGAAGCCGTAGCCGACCCACGCCGCATGCCGCAGATGGATGCTTTCATGGCAGGGCAACGCCACATGGTGCAAGAGGCCCAGTCGGGCACCCTGCCCACGCTGCCTGATTTGCCCAGGGAATTTGATGCCGCGACCACTGCGGCCTATATTCAGGCAGTTCTCAATGGCAATAGCGCCGTGCCACCTTCCATTGCACGACAGGTGGAACACATCTTGCGTCTGTCTTCGCACTTATGAAAACGACACAACCAGGTGGCACTGCCCACTTTACGGGCGACAACCCGGGCAGCGTGGCAACCGCAGGCACCGTGACGCTGGTGGGTGCAGGCCCGGGCGACCCGGATTTGCTGACACTAAAGGCGGTCAAGGCCATTCAGGCGGCTACAGTGCTGCTGGTGGACGACCTGGTCAATGAAGTGATCGTCACCACCTACGCGCGCCCCGGTGCACGCATCATTCACGTGGGCAAACGGGGTGGCTGTAAATCCACACCCCAGGCTTTTATCGAGAAGTTGATGCTCATGGCCGCCCTGGAGGGCGAGACTGTGGTGCGCCTCAAGGGCGGCGACCCCTTCATTTTTGGCCGCGGCGGTGAAGAGCTCGAACACTTGCAGGCGGCGGGCGTTCAGGTCCACGTGGTGAATGGCATCACGTCCGGCCTCGCGGCAGTTACCTCCCTGGGTGTGCCATTGACGCACCGCGACCACGCCCAGGGCGTAGTGTTTGTCACCGGGCATGCCAAACCTGGCGACGGCGGCACCGACTGGAAGGCGCTTGCCGCCACAGCCCACAGTGCACGCCTCACCCTGGTGATTTACATGGGCGTGAGTGGCATTGCACGCATTCAGGCAAAGCTGCTGACGGGCCTGCCGGCGAGCACGCCAGTGGCTGTCATCCAGAACGCTTCGCTGCCCACGCAACGCCACATCGTGACGACACTGGGCGCGTTACAGGCAAGTATTGAAGGCCAGCACATGGGCAGCCCTTCCGTCATCGTCGTGGGTGACGTGATCAAAGGCGTGCAGATGGCAACAGCAGACAGCGGCCTTCGCACACACGCAGCCTGACACTGTCGAGCCCGCCGCCTACACTGCGGGCCATGAATTCATTCGATGTGGTGGTGATTGGCGCCGGTGCTGCAGGGCTTTTTTGCGCAGGTGTGGCGGGGCAGCT
>JANPAZ010000513.1:0-4620 GCA_031430225.1 Rhodoferax sp.
CCCAGCTGGTCAATTTTTTCGCGCACATCGGCACGCTGCATGGCTGTCTTGAGCGCCTGATTCATGCGTAGTGCAATATCAGCTGGCAGCTTGGCGGGCCCAAACAGGGCCGCCCAGGTGCCAGCCTTCAGGGGAGGCAAACCGGCTTCAGCGCCGGTCGGCACATTGGGCAGCAGGCTGGCACGCGCGGGCAGCAGCACCGCCAGGGCTCGTAGCTTGCCCTCCTTGATGTGCTGCAGCGTGCTGCTGGGGGTCAGGAAAGCGACCTGCACATGCCCGCCCAGCAGATCAGTCACCGTGGGGCCTTCGCCCTTGTAGGGCACCAGGGTCATGTCGACTTTGGCAGCAGACTTGATGCTGGCGTGCATGAGCTGCGTCACGCCGCTGTAGCTGCCATAGCCCACGCGACCCGGGTTGCTGCGCACGTAGGTCATGAACTCGCCCACGTCTTTGGCCGGCACGGCCGGGTTGACCACCATCACATAGACATACCGCCCCACGAGCGATACGGGCGTAAAGCTTTTGACGGCATCGTAGGGCGCGTTTTTGCGCATCAGGGGCACCTGCATCATGGCCGTGTTGGTGGCCAGGAAGAAGGTGTGGCCGTCGGGCTCGGCACGCGCAACAAACTCGCCAGCAATGGCACCATCTGCGCCCGGCTTGTTCTCGATGACCACCGGTTGGCCGAGCGTTTGCGTCATGCTCTGCGCCAGAATGCGCGCCACCGCGTCGGTAGACCCACCCGGCGGAAACTGCAAGATGATTTTGACGGGCTTGGTGGGCCATGCCTGGGCGGTTGCCAGCGAGGTGCCTGTGATTGAAGCGCCAACCGTCAGCGCCAATGCGAATGTGAGTGTCAGAGCGGCCTTGATCCGGGTACGTGTGGTCATCGTTGTCTCCTGTTGATATGCTATTGAAAATATAGCTAACTATGCAAATAATACGTGGGCCACTGACCTATTGGACATATGAAACCAGCCACGGCAGCCCGTGCAGCGCCATCATGCCAGACGACACAGTGGCCAGCATGCTGCCATGGGTGGACAGGGCCACGACAAACGCGATGATCGCAGCGGCATAGCGCGGCCAATGCGCCAATCCTGCGACCTCGCTACCCATCATCACCAGGCCGCTGAAAACAATGGCCGCAAAGATCGCGGGCACCATTAGCTTGAGTGAGCGCTCCAGCCAGGTCGGCATGTCGCGCTCGGCAAACAAGCCGATGAACGAATAGCGGATCAGGAAGGTGCCTATGGCCAGGCCCAGGACGACTATCCAGCTTTGCGCGTTGCCCACCGCAGCACTCCTTTTTCAGCGATCAAACCCGCCAACAGTCCGGCGGCACAAGCGACGACCAGCCCAAGCTTGAGCGGCATCGAAAACAGCAGCACACTGGCCGTACCACCCGCCAGCGCGGCGGCAGCCATGGGCACGCTGCGCACCGAGGTCGACAAAATGGCGATGAATGAGAGCGGCACGGCAAACTCCAGCTGCCAGCTGGCCGGGACAATATTGCCGGCAAAGATGCCAATCACGCAGAACAGCAGCCAGGTCGACCAGCAAATGGTGGTCAGGCCCGCGTAATAGGCGAACATGTGGCCGTCGTGTGGGTGTGTGATCTGGCGCCGTTCGGTCATGGCAAAGGTGTTGTCCACCATAAAGCCGGCAATCAGCATTCGCTTGGCTCTGGAGAACCCGCGCACTTTTTTGCTCCATGCGGCGCTGTATACCGCCATGCGCAGATTGATCACGCAACCTGAGAGGATCGCGACCCAAAGCGATGCGGAGTTCTGGATGAACTGGGTCACCACGGCCTGAGACGAGCCGCCGTACACCAGGGCGGGCAAGGCGATCGCCGCCGAAGTGGTCAGACCTGCTTTGACGGAGGCCACGCCGCACACCAGGGCGAATGGCAGATAGGTGGGCACGATGGCAAGGGTGTCTCGTACGCCAGCCCAATAGGCACGCCGTGCCGTGGCGGTCATGGAAAGCCAGGCCATGGTTGTTTCGCGTTTATCAAGACAGTCATCGTACAACTAGTTGCAGTAGTGGCTGGATATTCTCCCATGGGCAGGGCTTGCCTGCACGAGCCAGTGTGGCCGCCGTGATGCAGGGGCTCAGGCCTCGCCGATGGTCGTCTTGCGCAGGCGTTCGCGGCTATTGGAAAGATGGGTGCGCATGGCGGCGCGCGCCGCTTCCGGGTCCTGGTTGCGGATAGCGACAAAGATGCTTTCGTGCTCGCCGTTCACGCGCTGCAAATAGCTGAGTCGTCCTTCGGGCGCGTTTTGCGGTGTGTTGACGCGTGTGCGCGGGATGATCATGGTGCCCAGGTAAGTCATCAGGTCGGCAAAGTGCTGGTTACCTGTGGCGCGCGCCACTTCCATGTGAAAGTTGAAGTCGGGCGGCACCGCATCCGAATCAAGGTCAATCGATGCCTGAAACGCGTTCAGGGCAGCTTGCATGGCATCCAGATTGGCGCTTGTTCGCCTCTGGGCTGCAAGGCCAGCCGCTTCGGTTTCCAGGCTGATTCGAAGCTCCAGCACTGAAATCACATCGGCCACGGTGGATAAGTCCTGCTCGGCAATCTTGAAATTGCTGCTCGTGGGCTGCTCCATCACAAAGGTGCCTATGCCGTGGCGTGTTTCAACCAGGCTGGAGGCTTGCAGCCTGGACAACGCCTCGCGCACCACCGTGCGGCTGACGTCAAAGCGGACCATGATTTCCTGCTCGGTGGGCAGCTTGTCGCCGGGTTTCAGTTGCCCTTCACGGATGCTTGAACTCAGGCCCTCCACGATTTCGCTGACCAAGCCGCGAGGGCGGCGCGTGCGCGCTGGCTCATTTGGGGATGCAACGGCTGCGTCGGGCGCCACGGGACTAGGGGTTTGCCTTGATTCCATCAAAAAAGTGTTGACAAGTGAAGCTTGAGCGCTAAAATTTTAAGTCATCAGACAACATACGACTGATGAGTATTCATTCAGACTGTAGGCAATCTTAGGGTATTTGTCCAGTCTTTCGATCATTGCAGGATTTTCATGACGACCTTTTCTCACAACCGGATTTTGATGACGGGCGCTGCAGGTGGCCTTGGCCAGGCGATGCGCGGCAAGCTCAAAGCCAATTGCAAGGTGTTGCGTTTGTCAGACCGGCAGGCGTTTGGCGAACCGCTGGGCGCGGAAGAAATCATGTTGGCGGATCTGGCCGATGCTGACGACGTGATGACCATGATGCACGGGGTGGACGCTGTGGTGCACTTTGGTGGAGTTTCTGTTGAGGGGCCGTTTGGACCCATCTTGCAGGCCAATATCCTGGGTGCCTACAACCTGTACGAGGCAGCCCGCAAGCAGGGTGCCAGGCGCATTGTGTTTGCGAGCTCCAACCATGTCACCGGCTTCTACCGGCAATCTGAGACCATCACCGCCGACATGCCACCCCGCCCAGACGGCATGTATGGCTTGAGCAAGGCGTTTGGTGAAGACCTGTCGCGCTTTTACTTTGACCGATATGGCATTGAGACCGCGTGCGTTCGCATTGGCTCTAGCTTTCCCGAGCCCAAAGACCGCCGCATGCTGGCGAGCTGGTTGAGCTATGACGATCTGCATCGCCTCATCACCGCCTGCCTGACTACTCCGGTGCTGGGCCACACCATTATGTTTGGCATGTCCAACAACGCGGTGACCTGGTGGGACAACTCGCAGGCGCGCCACGTGGGTTACGTGCCGCAAGACAGTTCAGACGTTTTCCGTGATGCGGTGTATGCCCGCACACCTTTGCCGGATCTGAACGATCCCACAGTGCAGTTTCAGGGCGGGGCGTTTGTGCGCACGGGTCCATTTCCTTTTGAATAGACGCGCAGCCCAGCCTTTTTCCACCGATTTGTTTTGAGATGTCGTCTGTCAACAATCCCCTTGCCGTGAAAGTCGCGCGGCCAATTTCGAGCGCCCGTGCCCGCGTGGGCGAGTGTCCGGTGTGGTCTGTTGTGGAGCAAGCGCTGTATTGGGTTGACATTGAGGGCCGGCATATTCATCGTTTTGACTGGGCAACCCAGACCCAGCAATCCTGGAACACGCCCGAGCGCGTTGGGTGCATTGCCCTCACCGTTCAGCCGGGTCTGCCGGATCAGGCGGATCAGCCACATGGAGGCGCGGCCGGTTTGGTCGCCGCGATGGAGTCCGGTATTTTCGAGGTGAGGTTTCTCGCTGAACCCGAAGTGATGGTGACGCGGCTTGTTGGCGTGACTCATCCGCAAACCAACATGCGTTTCAATGATGGACGGTGCGACCGGGCAGGGCGCTTCTGGGTGAGCACGATGTGCATGGATATGTCGCTGGCCGCGCAGGTGGGCGGGATTTTTTGCCTCGATGAAAACGGCATCAGCGGCGCAAAAATCGGGCAGCTCATCACGCCCAATGGCATGGCCTTCAGCCCTGACGACAGCACCCTGTATGTGTCGGATTCGCACCCCACGGTACAAAAGATATGGGCCTTCGACTTTGACCTTGCTGCGGGAACCGTGGCCAACGGTCGCGAGTTTGTGGATATGACATGTCTGCCGGGCCGACCTGACGGTGCCGCCATTGACGCCAACGGCAACTACTGGATATGCGCCAACGACGCCGGCCA
>JANPAZ010000514.1:0-2023 GCA_031430225.1 Rhodoferax sp.
CAAGATTTTCCTGCTGGTTGATCAAAAACTGGTTGACAACGATGATCTTGCGTTCATCGGTGGCGCCGTCCAATTGGGTCAACTCAGTGAAGAAACGCTTGGCCTTTTCTCGCCGCTTCAACACAGCCGGTAGCAAGTCCGGGTAGTCGATGCGCAGTGAATCGTCCGTGAGTTGCTCGTCCAGCCTATCGGACGCAAGCATCCATTGCGCCTTGGGGCGCGCTTCCCTGTGAAGCATGTATTCAAAACTCACCAGTCGCAACTCGGACAGCGTGCGTGCCAGCGCGGTGACCGTGACGTCTGCGCGCGTTGCCGCGTCGATCTGGCGGTGGGTCCACCAGACAGCAGACCCGATCACCAGGGTCATACCCAGCACCACATTGGTTGCAAGATGCAGTTTGGTCGCGACTTTCATGCGTGTACTCAACGTCAGTGAATGACAGTGACCCGGCCTGGTGCGACGGCTGCCAGACTGTCCAACTGGAAGTACTCGAGCATGCTGGGAAACGTCGTGAGCCCCTGCGGCTGATTCTGGCGCGCCCAGCGCGCGGTTTCTTCCAGGGTGATGAGCTGTGACTGATAGAGACCCACGGTCAGCTTGGCATCCATCCAAATGGTGCGCAAGGCAGAAGGCGACATACCAAGACGGACCGCCACAATTGACAGTGCCGCTTCGGGGTGGGTCTGGGCGAACGTTTCTGCACGGAGTAATGCACGCAGGTACTTTTGAAGCGAACCCGGGCGCATTCTCGGCAGGTCCGGGGCGGCAATGACGAACTGGTTCAGGACATAGATGTCGGGATCTGAAATCAGCAATCCATTGCTGCCAAGAGCCGCTTGAATGTTGAACAGGTTGGGATGCCAAGTGACGGCAGCGTCGATATAACCTGCGGTAATTTGTGCTTGCATGTCTGCGGGCGCGACGTTCACCTGCGTCACCGTGGCCGGATTGATGCCGTCGCGGACCAGCATTGCCCACAGAAAATAGTCACTGGCCGTGCCAGGTGTCACACCCAGCCTCTTGCCCGCCAGGTCTGAGTGGGTACGGATCCCCCGATCGCGGCGGGCAACGATTTCAGTGCTATTTCTGGCTCTTGCAATGCTGGCAATGATCTTCATGGGCTTTCCATCCCTGGCGGCGAAGGTCACCGGGATGTCCCCTGCGTAAGCCAGGTCGACCGCGCCCACAAGCGCCAGATCCATCGCAGCCTTGCCCGAATCGGTGGGGGTCAGTTGCACTGACAACCCCTCAAGCGCCCAAAAACCCTGGGCGTCAGCGATGAGGTGTAACGCTGTGTTGGGCAAAATCGGCCCCGCAATGCGCAGCGTTTCCGGTGCGGGATTCTCCGGGCTTCGCGTCTTGGCGGACCAGCCGACCCAGGCCAATGCGGCAAACAGCAAAAAGCCGACCGCCAGCAGCCCGAACCGTGGGGTTGCCCTCATAGTCACTGCCCGCGCCCCCCTACCTTCTGGATGGCGACGTGCGTGGCAATCCACCTGGGGTTGGCAAGCGGTACAAGCCGGTGGATGTCAGCCTGGGGTCGTTGGTGTTTCATCGCGACGACGGAGGTTGGTTGTCATCGGATCAAATGTAGAGTGCTGTGCCCGCGCCGACTATCAGGTAGATACCTGAGGCGAAGGGGGGGAAACACCTGACAGGCAAGGCCGCCAGAGGACTAGTTCACTACAAAAATAGTAGCAAACTATTCAATAGATGTGCCGGGAAAATCGACTTTTTACCCCCGAAATCAGACCAAGAGTGCGTTGACGCGCTTGACGTAGGCCGCGGGGTCGGCGGGCATGCCGCCTTCGGCCAGGAGTGCCTGGTCGAAGAGGATGTGCGCCAGATCGTTGAAGTGCACCGAGCCGTCGAGCTTTTTCACCAGTGCGTGGTCGGCGTTTACCTCCAGCACCGGCTTGACTTCGGGGGCTTCCTGCCCGGCCTGCTTGAGCATGCGGGCCAGCTGGGTGCTCATGCCATGGTCCTGTACCACCAGGCAAGCGGGTGAATCGACCAGACGGG
>JANPAZ010000515.1:0-24807 GCA_031430225.1 Rhodoferax sp.
GGCAATTGGGTCAGCTACCGGCCTGTTGGCTGCTCCATGTGCAACAACGGCTACAAGGGCCGCGTTGGCATTTATCAGGTGATGCCGATCACCGACGCGATTCAACGCATCATTTTGCGTGAAGGCAGCGTCATGGACATCGCGGAGCAAGCCGAACGCGAAGGTGTGCGTTCATTGCGTCAATCTGGACTGCATAAAGTCAGACAGGGTCTGACGTCACTGGAAGAAGTGCTTGCTGTTACAAACGAATAACTTACGGGATTCCAGGGGAACATATGGCTACTGCGAAGTCTAAAAACACCAAAGAATTTGTTTTTGAGTGGGAAGGGAAGGACCGCAACGGAAAGCAGGTTCGGGGCGAAACAAGGGCAGTTGGATTGAACCAGGTCCAATCCGTGTTGCGCCGCCAGGGCGTCATGCCTACCAAAATCAAGAAGCGTCGCATGAGCGCGGGCAGCGCGATCAAGCCCAAGGACATGGCCATATTCACCCGCCAGCTTGCCACCATGATGAAAGCGGGCGTGCCGCTATTGCAGGCTTTTGACATTGTGGGACGGGGCAATCCGAATCCCCGCGTCACCAAATTGTTGAACGACATCAGAACCGACGTCGAAACTGGTACTTCTTTGAGTGTCGCTTTTCGCAAGTTCCCCCTCTATTTCGACAATCTTTATTGCAACCTGGTTGAAGCCGGAGAATCGGCCGGTATTCTTGATCAATTGCTGGACCGGCTCGCCGTCTACATGGAGAAAACTGAAGCCATCAAGTCCAAGATTAAATCGGCGCTGATGTACCCGATCTCGGTGCTGATCGTGGCCTTTGTGGTCGTTGCTGTGATCATGATTTTTGTGATCCCTTCATTCAAGGAGGTGTTTACCTCCTTCGGTGGAGAACTCCCCATGCCAACGCTTGTCGTTATCGCCATGAGTGAATTCTTCGTGAAATACTGGTATTTGATTTTTGGTGGCATCGGCGGCGGTTTCTATTTCTTCATGCAAGCATGGCAAAGAAACGAAAAAGTGCAGCATTTCATGGACCGTGTCATGCTCAAGCTGCCTATTTTTGGAACGCTGGTTGACAAGTCCTGTATCGCCCGGTGGACACGCACTCTGTCCACCATGTTTGCCGCAGGTGTTCCGCTGGTGGAAGCGCTTGACTCTGTTGGGGGGGCTTCTGGCAACTCGGTGTATGCCTCGGCCACACTGAAAATCCAGCATGAAGTGTCCACCGGTACGGCCCTCACCACCGCCATGACCAATGTGAACTTATTCCCCTCCATGGTGCTACAGATGTGCTCCATCGGGGAAGAGTCTGGCTCCATCGACCACATGCTGGGTAAGGCTGCCGACTTTTATGAAGCCGAGGTGGACGACATGGTGGCTGGTATTTCCAGCTTGATGGAGCCCATCATCATTGTGATTTTGGGCACTATCATCGGCGGCATTGTGGTGGCGATGTACCTGCCAATTTTCAAGTTGGGTCAGGTCGTTTGATGCCGGGATTGCAGTGGCTGGACGCCAGTCTGCTGGGCGTTTTCGGGCTGTTGCTGGGCAGTTTCCTGAATGTGGTGATTTACCGCCTGCCAAAGATGATGGAAAGGCAGTGGGCGCTTGAGTGCGCTGATCTCTCCGGAACCCCTCCGCCTTCAGCAGAACCTTTTAACCTGATGGTCCCGCGCTCCCGCTGCCAGCGGTGTGGCCATCAGATCCGCTGGTTTGAAAATATTCCACTCGCGAGTTTCTTGGTACTGCGCGGCAAATGCTCGAGTTGCGGCAGCCCGATCGGCATCCGCTATCCATTGGTGGAACTCGCTACGGGCGCACTGTTTGCGTGGTGTGGCTGGAAGTGGGGGGCAACACCCTCAGCCTTGCTCTGGTGTGTATTTTCGGCGTCGATAGTGACTCTTGCATTGATTGATTGGGACACCACACTCCTGCCAGATGACATCACTATGCCTCTCCTGTGGGCCGGATTGATTTCGGCAGCATTGAACCTTATCCCCGTCGCGTTAACTGCATCCCTTTGGGGAGCTGTAGCAGGCTATTTGTCGCTTTGGCTTGTCTATTGGGCTTTCAAACTCGCCACCGGCAAAGAAGGTATGGGCTTCGGAGACTTCAAACTTTTTGCTGCACTTGGCGCGTGGTTTGGTTGGCAAGCACTCATACCCATCATCCTCATGGCATCTGTGATCGGGGCAGCGGTCGGGATAGCTTTGAAATTCAGCTCAGGCCTGCGTGAAGGTGGGTATATTCCTTTTGGTCCATTTCTAGCCGTCGCCGCACTGACGGCCATGGTTTTCGGCCCACAAACCATTTTGAAAATCGTTGGGCTCTAAGCCATGGGTGCAACCACTCACCTCGGCCTGACGGGGGGTATTGGCAGCGGGAAAAGTACAGTGGCAAATTGTCTGCGGGATCTAGGCGCGGCCGTCGTTGATGCAGATGCTATTTCCCGCAGTGTGACAGCAGCAGGTGGCGCCGCCATAGGCCCGATCGCGATCGAATTTGGCGAGGCATACATCACCTCGGAGGGGGCGCTGGACCGCGACAAAATGCGGATTCTTGCCTATGCGGACCCGGGTGCCCGAAAACGTCTTGAAGCCATTGTTCATCCTCTGGTGGGGCACGAGACCCTACGGCAAGCCGCGGTCGCAACTGCATCGGGATACCCCTGCATCGTTTTCGATATTCCGCTACTGGTTGAATCGCCGCGTTGGCGCAAAACCCTACATCAAGTCCTTGTGGTCGACTGCACGCCAGCCGTTCAGATTGAGCGGGTGATGGCGCGCAATGGGTTGGAGCGTAACGCCGTCGAAAAAATCATTGCGACCCAGGCATCCCGCGCGAAGCGCTTGCAAGCAGCCGATATTGTGATATTTAACGAACAGATCAAAATGGATCAACTCGCCCTGGAAGTCGCACAAGCGGGGCGCAGGTTCGGGCTATCATCCTCCTAGCATCTGGCCATCGGAAAAAATCAGCGTGATCCTTTACGAATATCCTTTCAACGAACGAATTCGCACCTATTTGCGCCTGGAGCATCTGTTTCTAAGGCTGACCGAGCTGGTAGCACGTGATTCCGCGTTGGATCATCACTACGCTTTGGCGACCATTTTTGAAGTCATGGACGTCGGCGCCCGCGCCGATTTGAAATCTGATGTACTCAAGGATCTCGACAAGCAAAAGCAGATTCTCAACGCCTATCGTGGGAACCCGGCTATTGCCGAAGGCGTGCTTGACTCAGTCATTGGCAAGCTCGATCAGCGCTTTACGGCCCTGAATGGTCTGCCCGGCAAGGCAGGACAATCCCTCACCGAAAACGACTGGCTCATGAGCATTCGCAGCCGGGTCGGTATTCCTGGAGGTACCTGTGAGTTTGATCTTCCGGCCTACTACGCTTGGCAACACGAGTTATCAGATGTTCGGCGAACTGATCTGGAACGCTGGGCCGCCACGCTGGCACCACTTGCAGATTCCGTTCAAATGCTGCTGAAGCTGTTGCGGGATTCAGGCGCGCCTCAAAAGGTCATTGCCAGCGCAGGTCAGTTTCAACAAAACTTGCCACAAGGTCGTACCTTTCAGCTCTTGCGCTTGTCACTGGACCCGTCACTAGGCCTGATTCCAGAAATCAGCGGTAACCGGCTGATGGTTTCCATTCGGCTGATGCGTCATGAAAACGATGGCCGCCTACATGCGTGCGCGCAGGATGCGGCGTTTGAACTGACGCTCTGCTCCTGAACAAATGGACAAGTCAGACGAAAAAATTGTGAACTGCCCCACCTGCGGTGGTGACAGCGTATACAGCACAGAAAATTCGTTTCGTCCGTTTTGCAGCGCGCGCTGCAAAGGCATCGACTTTGGCGCATGGGCCAGTGAGAGCTTTCGCGTACCTACCGAAGTGCCGCCCGAAGACCTGATCTATGGTGATGCCAAGTTGCAATAACTTTAAAGAAATATGGCGTTTCCCCCCGTCCAGCTTGATTAGACAGCTATTGAATGTGTAGCACCTGAGAATGCCTGCTCTGAGGCAAACCACTGCAGCACCGGTACTGTGCCGGGCAGCACGGGTACTACTCTCACCGGCAAACGCTGCCATGAAAACTGTTGGCCTTCACGCATTTGCAACGCCCCTGTCCAGTCCGTGACTTTGCAGAAATTCAGACGCACCAGCGCGTGCGGGTAGTCCACGAGCTCGACCTTCCACGGCAGCACATCACCAATGACAATGCCTAGCTCCTCAAACAATTCTCGTTCCAATGCCTGCTGTACGGACTCGCCCGCTTCAAGTTTGCCGCCGGGAAACTCCCAGTAACCTTCGTAGACCTTACCCTTTGGGCGGGAAGTCAACAAGAAACTGCCATCAGGCTGAATCAAAACTCCAACCGCCACCTCGGTCACTTTGCGGTCCAGACCACCCTCTCGCGGCAGATTGCCGTCGGCGACCAGTGGCCGTGCGGTCATACCGGTGCGAAGTGCCTGCCAGCGTAATCCCGCGCAAACTGCCAGGCGACTCGTCCGCTGCGTGAGCCACGCTCCAGTGCCCAAACCAGCGACTCGCCGCGGGCTGCGGCAATGGCTTGTGCGTCCACCTCAAACGACGACAACCATTGCGCCACAATGGTCAGATATTCATCCTGAGTGAATGGGTAAAAACTCACCCACAGGCCAAAGCGTTCTGAAAGGGATATCTTCTCCTCAATCACTTCACCGGGATGGACTTCACCCTCGTCAGTGTGGGTATAAGTGAGGTTTTCTTTCATGTATTCGGGAAGCAGGTGACGGCGATTGCTGGTGGCGTAAATCAGTACATTGGCCGTAGTGGCAGCGACCGAGCCATCCAAGATTGACTTAAGCGCCTTGTAGCCGGGTTCACCATCTTCAAAGCTCAGGTCATCACAGAAAACAATGAATTTTTCGGCGCGACCGGAAACGACGTCCACAATGTCGGGCAGGTCCACCAGATCGGCCTTGTCCACCTCTATCAGGCGCAAGCCTTGCGGGGCGTATTCATTCAGACAGGCCTTGATCAGGGAAGACTTGCCGGTACCACGTGCGCCAGTCAGCAACACGTTGTTGGAAGGTTTGCCTTGTACAAACTGCAAAGTGTTGCGTTGAATCCTGTCCTTCTGTGGTTCGATCTCTTTGAGGTCGGCCAAGCGCATAGCGCCCACATGACGCACAGGCACCAGCGCGCCGTGACCCGAACTGCGCTTGCGGTAACGGTAAGCAATGGAAGCAAGCCAGTCGGGCTGAGACAAAGGTTGCGGCAAAACAGACTCAATACGGCTGATGAGTTGCTCGGCGCGCACGAGCAGGTGTTCGAAATTCTGGTTCATTCAACACCCGTCTGGTAGTCCGAAAGACGCTGCATCGCCCTCAGAGCGGAAACATACTGACTTGAGGCAGGACGTGCGAGTCTCATGACCTGTAGTCCGCGTTGATCGATACGTACTCGTGGCTGAAGTCGCAGGTCCACACCGTGTCAGATGCAGTACCGCGACCCAAACCGACCCGCACCGTGATCTCGCTTTGTTTCATGACGCGTTGGCCATCTTCTTCACGGTAAGCGGGGTTGCGCCCACCTTGTACAGCAACGTGCACATCGTCCAGAAAGAGGTCGATACCACTTTGGTCGAGGTCGTCAATCCCGGCATAGCCTACGGCGGCGAGGATGCGACCCAGATTGGGGTCGCTGGCAAAAAAAGCTGTCTTGACCAAAGGGGAGTGAGCAATGGCATAGGCCACCTTGCGACATTCGGATTCCGTCTTGCCCCCCTCTACCTTGATGGCGATGAACTTGGTCGCTCCTTCACCGTCGCGCACAATGGCTTGCGCCAATTTTTGTGCCACACCCAACATGGCGGCCTTCAATGCGTGTCCATCGGCAGTATTCAGTGAAGTAATAGGCGTATGCACCGCCTTGTTGCTGGCAATCACCACGAAGGAGTCGTTGGTGGAGGTGTCGCCATCCACCGTGACCCGGTTGAAAGAGCCCTCAGCCAGTTCACGCGCCAGTTGCTGCATGATGGCCTGGCTGACACAGGCATCCGTCGCCATAAAGCCCAGCATGGTAGCCATATTGGGGCGAATCATGCCGGCCCCCTTGCTGATGCCGGTGATGTTCACGAGCGCGCCGCCAACACCGCCCACACCCCCCAGGCGCACTTGGGCACCAAAGGCCTTGGGAACGGTGTCGGTTGTCATGATGCCTTCTGCCGCCCGCAGCCAGTTATCCTCGCGCGCATCGGCAATGGCCGCAGGGAGCCCAGCCTCAATGCGGTCATTGGGCAACTGCTCCATGATCACACCCGTCGAAAACGGCAGAATCTGCTGGGGGGCTAAACCCAAATGCCTGGCCAGCGCTGCACAGGTGCTTCGCGCGCGCGCCAAGCCTTCTTGCCCGGTGCCTGCATTGGCATTGCCGGTATTGATCAACATGGCCCGAATATTCGTTTTCATGTCGAGATGTTGACGACAGATTTGCACGGGCGCTGCACAAAACCTGTTCTGCGTAAACACGCCTGAAACTGACGCACCCTCATCCATCAGCACTACAGTGAGATCTTTTCTATTGGCCTTGCGGACACCCGCCTCGGCAACGCCAATTCGTACTCCGGCAATGGGGAAAAGCTGTGCCGCTTCAGGTGCGACAAGATTCACAGGCATAAAAGCTCCTTCAGGCCAGTTTGCCGTGGCACTGTTTGTATTTTTTTCCGCTTCCGCAGGGGCAGGGATCGTTTCGACCCACACGCGGCACATCGGTTGCAGGAATAGCCTGCCGTTGGCGTACGGTCTCTTCGTCTACCGTGGCCACCACTTCGCCGGTTTCGGTCGGCGCCGTATAGGTCACGTTGGCAATGTTCTCAGCCCGATTTTCCATGTCGACTGCGGCTTGTTCCAACTGCTCGGACGACTGAATTTTTACCGTCATCAATGTCTTGGTGACTTCGTTCTTCACCGAATCCAGCAATTGACCAAACAACTCAAAGGCTTCGCGTTTGTACTCTTGCTTGGGCTGCTTCTGAGCATAGCCGCGCAAGTGAATTCCCTGACGCAGGTAATCAAGTGCACTCAGGTGTTCACGCCAATGGGTGTCGATGCTTTGCAGCAACACCATACGCTCGAACTGAACAAAGTTTCCGGCACCCACTTGCTCCACCTTGGCATCAAACACCGTATTGGCGGCGTTGCGAACCTGCTCCAGCAGGTCCTCGTCGGTGACAGCGCTGGCGGCCTGAATCCGAGCTTGCAGGGCCAGTTCCATCTGCCACTCGTCGGCCAGGACTTTTTCAAGCGCGACAATATCCCACTGCTCCTCTACCGACTCCACCGGCACGTACTGGCGCAACAGATCGGTAAAACAGCCTTCGCGCAACGATGCAATCTGTGCTGACAAGTCAGTCGCATCCAGAATCTCGTTGCGTTGTTGGTAGATGACCTTGCGCTGATCGTTTGACACGTCATCGTATTCCAACAGCTGTTTGCGCATGTCGAAGTTGCGGGCTTCCACCTTGCGTTGCGCGCTCTCAATACTGCGTGTCACCATACTGGCTTCGATGGCTTCACCGTCTGGCATCTTGAGCCGGTCCATGATGGCCTTAACCCGGTCACCCGCAAAGATGCGCATCAGTGAGTCGTCCAGACTCAGGAAGAAGCGCGACGAGCCAGGGTCACCCTGGCGGCCCGAGCGGCCACGCAACTGGTTGTCGATGCGCCGCGACTCGTGGCGCTCAGTTGCCACAATGCGCAGGCCGCCCAGCGATTTCACCAACTCATGGTCTTTGGTCCACGCAGCACGGGCAATATCGATCTGGCTTTGTTTGGCCGCCGCATCAAGCGATTCATCAGCCTCAATGGCGCTGATTGTTTTTTCCATGTTGCCGCCCAACACGATGTCAGTTCCCCGACCGGCCATGTTGGTGGCAATCGTGATCATCTTGGGTCGACCCGCCTGCGCCACAATATCAGCCTCGCGTGCATGCTGTTTTGCATTGAGCACTTGGTGCGGCAGCTTCTCTTTTTCCAGCAACTGCGCAATGATTTCCGAGTTTTCGATTGACGTCGTTCCCACCAGCACGGGCTGGCCACGTTCATAGCATTCGCGAATGTCCTTGATCGCAGCTTCGTATTTTTCACGTGTGGTTTTGTAAACGCGGTCCAGGTGATCTTCACGCTTGCTGGGGCGATTCGGGGGCATGACCACCGTTTCCAACCCATAAATCTCCTGAAACTCATAGGCTTCGGTATCTGCCGTGCCGGTCATGCCAGCCAGCTTGCCGTACAGGCGGAAGTAGTTCTGGAACGTAATGGAAGCCAGCGTCTGGTTCTCAGGCTGGATGTTCACACCCTCTTTGGCCTCTACGGCCTGATGCAAGCCATCGCTCCAGCGGCGACCTGACATCAAGCGTCCGGTGAACTCATCGACAATGACAATCTCGCCCTCCTGCACTACGTAATGCTGGTCGCGGTGATACAGGTTGTTGGCCCGCAGCGCCGCATACAGATGGTGCATGAGCGTGATATTCGCCGGGTCATACAGCGTGGCGCCTTCGGGGATCAGGCCCAGGTCAAACAAGATTCTCTCAGCGCTCTCGTGGCCCTGCTCGGTCAGGAAAACCTGATGACTTTTCTCGTCCAGAGTGAAGTCGCCGGGCTTGGTAACGCCTTCGCCAGTGCGTGGATCGGCCTCCCCTTCCTGGCGTGTCAATAGTGGCACCACTTTGTTGATGGCCAAATACAAACTCGTGTGGTCTTCGGCCTGGCCGCTGATGATGAGCGGCGTGCGCGCTTCGTCAATCAAAATGGAATCCACCTCGTCCACAATCGCGTAGTTCAGACCACGTTGAACCCGGTCTGCTACCTCGTAGACCATGTTGTCGCGCAGGTAGTCAAAGCCGTATTCGTTATTCGTTCCGTAAGTGATGTCGGCACGGTAGGCTGCTTGCTTTTCTTCGCGCGGCATCTGTGGCAAATTAATGCCGACACTCATGCCCAGGAAGTTGTAGAGCTTGCCCATCCACTGGGCATCGCGGTTGGCCAGGTAATCATTCACAGTCACCACATGCACACCCTTGCCCGAAAGTGCATTCAGGTATACCGGCAAGGTGGCGGTCAAGGTCTTACCTTCGCCAGTCCCCATCTCCGAGATTTTGCCGTTGTGCAGTGACATTCCGCCCAGCAACTGCACATCGAAGTGCCGCATCTTCATCACGCGCTTGGAGCCTTCTCGCACTACAGCAAAGGCTTCTGGCAGCAAGGCGTCCAGTGTCTCACCCTTTGCAACCCGGTCACGGAACTCCTGGGTTTTCGCTTTGAGCGCTTCGTCTGTCAGCTTCTCTAAAGCGGACTCCATCGCATTGATGCGAGTCACTGTGTTGCGGTATTGTTTTAGGAGGCGGTCATTGCGACTGCCGAAGATTTTGGTAAGAATATTGGTGGCCATGAATGCAGGACATCTCCGTCAACCCACCTGGGTCAACTGAACGCGCAATCCTTTTTTAATCAATATGAAATGGGGTTGCCTGTACCATTCTCAACTACCTGAACAAATGCTCCAGGCAAAAGCGACGAGGTGCCAACCAACTTAGCCCCTGATTTTACCTTTGTACAAAGGCACCAGAGTGCCGGGGCAAGCAGCCTATCTGGAAGCAAGCGCCTTTGGACTGGCAACCTTTGCAATTTGCTGTGCCGGCAAATTACGCCCGGCAGTCAGAAATTTCTGGGGATCTTGCGGAACCCCCTGCACCAGGACTTCAAAATGTAAGTGGGGACCGGTCGAACGTCCAGTGGTACCGACCTCAGCAACCTTTTGCCCACGCTTGATCAAATCGCCTTTTTTGACAAACACTTTGGAAGAGTGGGCATACCGTGTAATGAGATCGTTGCCGTGGTCAATTTCAATCATATTGCCATACGCAGCGTGGTATTCCTGCGTAACGACCACCCCACCGGCAGCAGCCAAAATAGGGGTGCCCGGATCGGCCTGAAAGTCCAATCCTGTGTGCAAAGCAGACCCTCCAGTGAATGGATCTATGCGCCAGCCAAAAGCCGAACCTAGGTTGCCATCGCGCACCGGTTGCTGGGTTGGCACCATCATGTTGCGGATCTTCAGATCAAACAGCTTTGACTCCATAACCGTCATCAAGTCGGTGCGCTGCTCAGTCAATCGGTCAAGGTCCGCAAGCGTCGCTTGCAACTCTTGCATCGATAAAGACCTGCCTTCCACTAAAGCCCCGCCCCGCCCTGGCGTCAATTTGACATCATTAGGGTTGACGCCGGCCAAACCCGAAACGCGCTCTCCGAGAGACTCCAATTGCATTAGCTTGGCCTGCATTTCACCAAGCTTCCTTGCCATGACATCCAGGTTTTCTCGCATGAATCGGTCCCGCTGTTCAAACTCATCTTTAACGACCAGTCGCACCAAGGTACCCACAACTGGCCAGCCTTCCCGAGCACCCTTGAGGAAAACCCAGTGATAAAGACTCGCGGCGAAGATCGTCAAGACCAATGACGCCAGACAAGCCGCGAATACGAGCTTGCGCCCCGAGAGATGAATTGCCCGGCTTTTGGCCAGCCAGGCATCCGTGATAATCATTTGCATCCAGCTTCCTTTTCAAGAACCCAATTTATGCATCAGCGCCAGCGCAGTGTCACCGTCTTGCAAGCCACACAGGAAACACCGGTACTCGCCAGGCTGACCGAGCTCGCGAGAGACTCTGTTGCGCGGCTGACCGCCATACAATTTTTGATCCCCAGCCCATTGCGCTCTTCCATCAAGGCGGGACCCATTGACGGCCCTGTCTGGTGCCTGCTTCTGGACAACAATGCCACAGCCGCAAAGATTCGCCAACTCCTGCCCGCCATGCAAGCACATTTGAGAACCAAGGGATGGGAGGTTAACTCAATTCGGCTGAAGGTCCAAATATCCCGGAACCGATAGCATGCCAGTTTGATTAGTGCGCCGGGCCCTGTCAAAGAAGCGGGGCGGGGTATTTTTGAAATGGTGCCGATTGTCGGAATCGAACTGACGACCTACCGCTTACAAGGCGGTTGCTCTACCAACTGAGCTAAATCGGCACTGACCTTATTTTACAGGAGCCTGAAGCCTCAATTGGCGTTTGCTGTGTCGATTACCTAAAGGTTTTTTGCGATCGACTCACCGCAGTTACTTGACACGCTTGAGCGCAGGTCTTGGCCCACTCGGTGGTCTCGGTGGATCACTGCGGGGCTCATCTGCTTCGCCCTGAACATTCGCAAGCTGAACCACTTTTGAGCCGGGTTCTGATGACGGTGCCACTGAGACTGAGTGAGTCGGGGGAACCGACATGGGGAAGGACATGCCTTGCCCGTTCTCGCGGGCATAAATTGCGATTACCCGATTGATGGGCACCATGATTTCCCGGGCCGTGCCTGCAAACCGGGCCTTGAACTCGATGAAGTCATTTCCCAATTTAAGTGCACTGGTTGCATCAAAACTGATGTTGAGAACTATTTCACCGTCCTTTACATACTCATTGGGAACCCGCACAGAGTCATCGACAAGCACGGCCACATAAGGAGTAAGTCCATTGTCGGTGCACCACTCGTATAGGGCCCGTATCAGATACGGGCGAGTCGAGGTGGAATCTGCGGCGTCAATCATGGCTTCAATGCGCTAGCTGAAACGCGCGGCTCTACTTGCGCATAACCTTCTCGGACGGCGTCAATGCCTCAATATAGGCTGGCCGGGAGAAAATTCTCTCAGCATATTTGAGTAGTGGCGCTGCATTCTTGCTGAGATCAATACCGTAATAGTCCAGGCGCCAGAGCAACGGGGCGATAGCCACGTCAAGCATTGAGAAGTTGTCACCCAACATATACTTATTCTTCAAGAAGATCGGGGCCAACTGCGTCAGGCGGTCCCGAATATGAGCGCGAGCTTTTTCAAGCAATTTTTCATTGCTTTTAGCGGCGCGTGACTCCAGCGTTGAAACGTGCACGAACAACTCTTTCTCAAAGTTAAGCAGAAAAAGACGCACACGTGCGCGATCTACCGGATCTCCGGGCATCAATTGAGGATGTGGAAAGCGCTCATCAATGTATTCATTGATGATATTGGATTCATACAGAATAAGATCGCGCTCAACCAGTATGGGTACCTGACCATACGGATTCATGACATTGATGTCTTCAGGCTTGTTGTACAGGTCGACGTCGCGAATCTCGAAGTCCATGCCTTTTTCAAACAAGACGAATCGGCAGCGGTGGGAAAACGGGCAGGTAGTACCTGAATACAACACCATCATAGTGGGGGCTCCTAAAAACTAAAAGAGTGGCATGCCTGAGGCAAACCACTCCGGGAAACCAGGGTCTGACGCTTATCGCGCTGCCCTAGAAGTGCGCGTTTTACTTGACGTCTTTCCAGAAGGCGGCATTTAGTCGCCACGCAAAGAAGGTAAAAACGCAGAGGAACAGCAAAACCCAAACGCCCACGCGAACCCGGGTATTTTGGGAGGGCTCACCCATCCATTGCAAATAGCTGACGAGATCGCCGATGGCTTCGTCATACTGCAAAGGCGTCATGCTGCCGGGCGTCACCTGCGACCAACCCTTAAACGCCTTCACCTCATGTCCGTGCTCCATTGACGTGGTGTAAGTTGGCTGCCGATTGCCTTGGAGCTCCCATAAAACGTGAGGCATGCCAACGTTTGGAAAAGCCAGGTTATTCCATCCCGTTGGTTTATCTTCATCACGATAAAAGGTGCGCATGTAGGTGTAGAGGTAATCCGCACCTGATCCACCTGCGCCCGCTCTGGAGCGGGCGATAACCGTCAAATCTGGCGGATTACCGCCGAACCAGGCTTTGGCCTGTTGCGGATCAATTGCCGCCTTCATGGTTTCACCAATCTTGCTGCTGGTGAAAAGAAGATTGTCCTTGATCTGTGCTTCGGTCAAGCCGATGTCTGTGAGGCGGTTGTATCGCATGAAGGCTGCCGAATGGCAGTTCAGGCAGTAATTGACAAACAGTTTTGCACCGTTTTGCAAGGCAGAGACGTCATTGGTTTTATTGGGCGCCTTATCCCACGCCATGCCCGACTCGCTAGCCTGAACACTGACAGTAAAGCCCAACACCAACACCAAACTGAACGCAATCTTCTTGAGAAATCCCATGATTTTCATAATTTATTCCAGTTCAATGTGCCGCGAAGGTAACGCGATCAGGCACAGGCTTGGGCGTTCCAATCCGGCTCCACCATGGCATCAAGACAAAAAAGCCGAAATAGAACAGTGTTCCGAGCTGGGATACACGGCCACCGACCGAGGAAGGCGGCAGCATACCAAGGTAGCCCAACACCAGAAAGTTAATAACAAAAATGGCGTAGAGATATTTGTGCCAATCAGGGCGGTAGCGAATTGACTTGACCGGGCTGAAATCCAGCCAAGGCAACAGAAACAAAATAATCACTCCACCACCCATGGCAACGACGCCCCAGAACTTGGCGTCGATCGACAGCATCATGGCGATCACACCCACCGCAACAACCCCAATGACGCCCTTGAAAACTGCAGGCATTTTCACGCGGGATACCAGGATGAAAGCTCCGCCGGCCACGCACGCCATAAAGACGTACATCATTTCGTCCGTTACAGCCCTGAGCATGGAATAAAACGGTGTGAAATACCAGACCGGTGCAATGTGCAAAGGCGTCTTGAACTGGTCAGCAGGAATGAAGTTGTTGTACTCCAGGAAATAGCCACCCATTTCTGGTGCAAAGAAAATAATGGCTGTAAAAACCATCAGAAACATGCTGACTGCAAAAATGTCGTGCACCGTGTAGTACGGGTGGAACGGCACGCCGTCCAGCGGGTGACCTTTGGCATCACGAGGTGCCTTCGGGCCTTTGATTTCTACACCGTCTGGATTATTGGAACCCACATCATGCAACGCCATTAAATGCGCTACTACCAAGCCAAGCAAAACCAGTGGGACAGCAATGACGTGGAAACTGAAGAACCGGTTCAACGTCGCATCACCGACCACAAAGTCACCACGGATGAGCAAAGCCAAATCAGGACCTACAAAGGGAATGGCCGCGAAAAGATTCACGATCACCTGAGCTCCCCAATAGCTCATTTGGCCCCAAGGCAAAAGATAGCCCATGAAAGCCTCAGCCATCAGGCACAAGAAAATTGCACAACCAAAAATCCAGACCAACTCGCGCGGCTTGCGATAGCTTCCGTACATCAAGCCACGAAACATATGCAGATAAACCACCACGAAGAATGCAGATGCCCCGGTGGAGTGCATGTAGCGGATCAACCAGCCCCATGGCACATCGCGCATGATGTACTCGACAGACGCAAATGCGAGCGCCGCATCGGGCTTGTAGTGCATCACCAGAAAAATGCCGGTAACGATCTGGATCACCAACACCAGCATCGCCAGAGAGCCAAAGATGTACCAAAAGTTGAAGTTTTTCGGAGCGTAGTACTCCGACATATGGACCTTGTAGGCGTCAAATGCCGTCGGGATCCGGTTTTCAAACCAGTTGGTCAATTTCTCGCCAGCACTGGCGTTGGGGGAAACTTCGCGGAATTCAGCCATTTCTTATAATCCTTAGGCTTTCTTGTCGTCGCCAATGAGCAACTTGCTATCTGAAAGATACATGTGCGGAGGCACTTCAAGGTTGTCAGGCGCGGGCTTGTTTTTGTAGACGCGACCCGCCAAGTCGAAGGTCGATCCGTGGCATGGACAGAAGAAGCCACCCTGCCAGTCGTCTGGCAGCGAAGGCTGAGCCCCCGTCGTGAATTTGTCGGATGGCGAGCACCCCAGATGCGTGCAAATCCCAACCGTTATCAGAAACTCAGGCTTGATGGAACGTGTCGCGTTTCTGGCGTACTCGGGCGCCTGGTCCGACGGCTTGCGTTCGGATTTTGGGTCTGCCAGTTGGGCGTCGAGTTTGGGCAAGGCAGCCAGTTGCTCCGGCGTGCGCCGAACAATCCAGACAGGCTTACCGCGCCACTCTACCGTCATTTTTTCGCCCGGCTTGAGCGCTGAAATATCGGCCTCTACGGCGGCACCCGCTGCTTTCGCCTTTTCTGATGGCTGGAAACTGCTGACAAAGGGGACCACGGCGGCAATGCCGCCTGCAGCACCGGCGCAGCCAGATGCGATAAGCCAAGTGCGCTTGCTAGCATCTATGTGGGCATTGCCGACTAAGGTGTCACTCATGGGAATCCTCAATGAAAACATCGCTATAAGGGAGAACCCAGCATTGTAGCTGACGCTTCGCGACGTTCTCCTGCCAAGTCCAGCATTGAAAAGAATTGTATGGGGGTCAAAATCGGCCATTGATTTTCGGTCGAACTCGGGAATACTGACGACCTTTTAACCAATTAAGGAATGTCAATCATGGCAATGATGCAGGAATTCAAGGAGTTTGCGGTCAAGGGCAACGTGATGGACCTCGCAGTGGGTGTGATCATTGGCGGGGCTTTCGGCAAGATTGTTGATTCGATCGTTGGAGATCTCATCATGCCGGTCGTGGGTGCGATTTTTGGCAAGCTCGACTTTTCAAACCTCTTCATTACCCTGGGACAAGTTCCTGCCGGGACCGGTGCCACCTTGGCAGACCTTAAAAAGGCGGGCGTCCCGGTTCTAGCGTATGGCAATTTCATCACAGTTGCAGTCAATTTTGCAATCTTGGCGTTCATCATTTTCATGATGGTCAAGCAGATCAACCGCCTGAAAAAAGAAGCGCCTGCTACACCCGCCGCTCCGGCGCCTACGCCTGAAGATGTTGTGTTGCTGCGTGAGATTCGCGACAGCTTGAAAAAATAGGAAGGCCCCACGGTTCCCCACGTCGCATGGCTTTCCGAGGCGAAGGCGGCAAGTGGGCTTAAAGGCGATTTGGGGTAGCGTTAGGCACAGGGATCACCATGGACCGAGCCATGCGAATGGCCTCAATCAGGCTGGAAGCATCGGCCCGTCCGGTGCCGGCAATGTCGAACGCCGTACCATGGTCTGGGCTGGTGCGCACCAGTGGCAATCCAAGTGTGACATTCACGCCCTTTTCCACACCCAGGTACTTCACCGGTATCAGCCCTTGGTCGTGGTACATCGCCACGACGACATCGAACTCCCCCAACTGATTGGGCTTGGCCCGTGCACGCATGAAAACGGTGTCGGGTGCAAACGGGCCGTGCACATCCACCCCCTCCCCCCGCGCAGCAGCAATGGCAGGTGCGATGAATTCGATTTCCTCACGCCCAAACAGCCCCCCTTCGCCCGCGTGGGGGTTCAGCCCCGCCACACCAATTCGCGGCGGACGGCCCAAAACGGCCTGCAATGTTGCGTGGGTAATACGCAGGGTTTGTAAAACATTGTCAAATGTCACCGCCTGAATGGCCTCCAAAAGAGACACATGAATGCTCACCAGCACGGTGCGTAACTCGTCATTCGCCAGCATCATGCGCACTGGTACCTTGTTAACGGGTTGGCCCTGATGGGCTGCCGCCAGTGCCTGCAACATTTCGGTGTGGCCCGGAAACTGACAATGCGGTTCCCCCGCTTTGGCAAGCGCTTCCTTGTGCAAGGGCGCGGTGACCAAGGCAGAAATATTACCTTGCAGGGCCGCATTTGCCCCCCAGACGACGCAACGCGCCGCGATCTCACCCGCCAGACCACTGATCGCGCCTACGGGAATCAGGCCACTGGCATTTTTTTGAACTTGCAGCACGGGGATGCACTGCTCAGGTACTTGCAGCACATCGACGGGCTTTTCGATCATAGCCACCGGAAGCGCTATTCGGCCTGCGCTCACAAACTGTGCTGCACGCCGCAAGGTGGCCACATCACCCACCACAAAACAGCCCTGTGTCACTTGCTGGGCATCCCGAAAAGCCTTGGCAATGATCTCAGGGCCGATACCGGCCGGGTCACCCATGGTAATGGCGATCAGTTGGGGTTTTTCAGTCATGCCGGGTTGTCGATATCGATAAATTCATGGACCAAACCGAGTTGACCGGCTACGTGTGCCGCTACTGCTGGCGCACCATACCGTTCGGTGGCGTGGTGACCGCATGCCAGATAGGCAACACCACACTCCCGCGCGTAATGGGCCTGCGGCTCTGAGATTTCGCCTGTTATGAAGGCCTGAGCACCGGCCGCAATTGCAGCTTCAAAATAGCTATGAGCCCCACCCGTACACCATGCTATTTTTTTTATAGCATGATTACCACAAGATACATGGGTCACAGAACGTTTCGTCACATACTCAACATGTTTGGCAAGGTTCTGGCTATTTTCAAAATCGCCTCCATCAATGCGACCACCCAGAAAGCCTAACCCCTGTTCGCCAAAACGGGCTTCTGGCCCTTCCGGCGCAATCAGGCCCAGCTTTAACGCCAACTGGGCGTTATTGCCCAGTACCGGATGCGCATCTAGGGGCAAGTGATAAGCAAACAGGTTGATGTCGTGTTTGAGCAATAGCGCCAGTCGTTGCTTCATCCAGCCAGTGACGCATCCGTCCTGGCCCCGCCAGAACAGGCCATGGTGCACGAAAATTGAATCGGCCCCTGCCGCAATGGCCGCCTCGATCAAAGCCCGGCTGGCCGTCACGCCTGAGACGATTTTCCTGACAACCGCTGTTCCTTCGACCTGAAGGCCATTGGGTCCGTAGTCGCGAAATCGTTCGGGCTGAAGCAACGTATTCAGCGATTGCAATAGTTGGTCGCGGTCTGTCATGCGTTATTGTCCCACCCGCGCCTCATCAGCCGATTTTTCTTCGCCGCCTACTTCCAGACTGCTGTCACAGCCGATACCCGCCGCGATCCAGCGCCGGGCCGCGCGACCCAAGATTGGCGCCAAGACCGGTGCAAAACTGCGCACAAACAGCGGTAGAACCGCTAGCAAGACCTCCCGTGGTTCGCTGATGGCACCACACCGGTAAATTTTCGTCGCCACATCCCACCGCAGTGCCGCACAGGCACCCTCCCGGCGACCTGACAAAACGATACCAAGCGGGCAGGGTGCGGAAAGGCAGCACACTCCGCAACCATTGCACGGACTGCCTTCAGGCGGCTTGCGTGGTGCAGCCTCATGAATATGTATGACCTGGCGAATTTGTGTATGCATAGGCCCCTAAGTCCCCATTTTCCCCCGCGGTTGATATCCGCCGCCTACAATTTGCATCATGAAAAGACTATGGCTCCTGTTCTCTCAAACCGCCACGGTGCTGCTGGCGGCTTATTTCGTGGTCGCAACGCTGAAACCAGAGTGGCTGGGCAAACACAATTCCACCGCCGGCGCGTTGTCTTTCATTGAAGCACCTGCGGTCAATCCGGCAAGCGCGCCTGCCAACAGCTTTCGCTTTGCTGCGCAAAAAGCATCTGCCGCGGTCGTCAGCATCAACACCAGCAAGGCCGCCCGCAAGAACCCCAATAGCAATGACCCCTGGTTCAAATTCTTTTTTGGCGAACAGGGCGCGGAGCCCCAAGCTGGCCTGGGCAGTGGCGTGATCGTCAGTGCCAGTGGTTACATCCTGACCAACAACCATGTGGTGGAAGGTGCCGACGAGATTGAAGTGGTTCTCAATGACAGCCGCCACACCATTGCCAAAGTGATTGGCACCGACCCGGATACCGACCTCGCGATTCTCAAAATCGAGCTGGACCGCTTGCCCGTCATCGTGCTGGGCAATTCCGATTCGCTGTTGGTGGGTGATCAGGTATTGGCCATTGGTAACCCGTTTGGCGTTGGGCAAACCGTGACCGGTGGCATTGTGAGCGCGCTGGGGCGTAACCAGTTGGGCATCAATACGTTCGAGAACTTCATTCAGACGGACGCTGCAATCAATCCCGGCAATTCGGGCGGTGCGCTGGTCGACATAAACGGCAATCTGCAAGGCATCAATACAGCGATTTACTCACGCTCGGGTGGCAGCATGGGCATTGGTTTTGCAATTCCGGTATCAACTGCCCGGATGGTCATGGAGGGCATTGTCAAAGACGGCCAGGTCACACGGGGCTGGATCGGCGTGGAGCCCAATGATTTGTCGCCCGAACTTGCCGAAACATTTGGCATCAAGCCATCTCCAACCGACAAGTCAGGCGGCCCTCAAGGCGTCATCATTACGGGTGTTTTGCAAAACGGGCCGGCAGCGGTTTCGGGTATTCGACCCGGCGACGTGATCACCAGTGTGGCCGGCAAACCAGTGGCCAGTGTTGCTGAACTTCTGACCAGCGTAGCGGCTTTGAAGCCAGGCACCGCATCCAAATTCAAGTTGTTGCGTCGCGACGAGAAGATAGAGCTTGAAGTGACTCCCGGGGTCAGACCCAAGCCCCGCAATCAGCCTAAGTAATCTCACGGTTTTGCCGACTCGGTTTCAGAATCGGGTGCTTTGTCAGGGGTTTCCGGTGCTTTCGTGTGCTTTATGAATATCTGAGCAGCCCAGATACCCACTTCATAGAGCAGGTACATCGGTACCAGCAGCGCAATCATGGAAACGGGGTCTGGCGGCGTTACCAGGCCAGCCACGGCAGCTGCACCGACCACAAAATAAGTTCTGAACGCCTTGAGTTGGGCTACGGTCACGATGCCCATTCGGGCAAGAATCACCACCACAATGGGCACTTCAAACGCTACGCCAAACGCGATGAACATTGTGATGACAAAGTCCAGATAGGCTTCAATATCCGGGCTCACAGCCACTGACATGGGCGCCATTTTCTGGATGGCCGGAAACGCTTGTCCGAAGACAAAGAAGTAGCAGAAAGCCGCACCTGTGTAAAACAAAATGGTGCTTGCCGCCACCAGGGGCAAAACCAGCTTCTTCTCATGCCGATAAAGACCAGGGGCAACAAACGCCCAGACCTGATAAAGAATCCATGGCAGTGACAAGCCAATGGCGGCAAGAACCGACACCTTGATAGGTACCAAAAACGGTGACACCACACCCACGGCAATCATGCGCGACCCTTCAGGCAACGCCTTCACCAGGGGCATAGCCAGCCAATCGTAAAGTATGGACGGGCCTGGGTAGAACAGCAAAACAGCGAGAACGGCTCCAACGCCGTACAGCGCCATCAAGAGGCGGTCACGCAATTCAACCAGATGCTGTACGAAGGGCTGTTCGGTACCGGCCAGTTCGTCTTCTTTGCTGTCTTTGTTTTTTCCGGGATCAGTCATCAGCTAAATTTTTGCGGCCGAAACCGGGCGACGCGGGCTGCGCCAGACAGGGCGTTGGTGCGTGTGCCAGTGCGCGCCTTGTACCAACTGGGCGTGGCGCCCTGCTTAAGGCGCCATTTTTTCTTGGGATGCTTGTACTCAGGGAAACTGGGCTGAAAAGCATTCGTCAGCGACGGGGAGTCAGACCCCGTGGATTCGGCCCAGCTTTTCTCGAAATCACTGGCGCTGGTCTGAATGGAGCTCTCTACATCGCGCGCAGCGCCTTCAACCGTTTCCTTCATTTTTTTGAGCTCATCGAGCTCCATGGACCGATTAACCTCCGCTTTCACATCGGCAACGTAGCGCCTGGCGCGCCCAAGAAGCGTACCGACTGTCTTTGCCAGACCCGGAAGTTTTTCAGGGCCAATGACAACCAGCGCAATTCCGCCAATGATGGCCAACTTGGTGACGCCAATGTCTATCACTTAAAGCCGCCCCTGAAAACAATCACCGCGCAGAAACACTCAAGCCTTGGTTTTGGCTTCAACATCAATGGTTTCTTTGGCAGCCGGAGCGGCCGTACCAACTTGTTGGGCCGGGGCAGCGGGTGCTGCTTCACCCGCCTTATCGGAACCATCTTTCATGCCATCCTTGAAGCCCTTGACGGCACCACCCAGGTCAGACCCGATGTTGCGGAGCTTCTTGGTGCCAAAGATCACCACGATGATGACCAGAAAAATAATCAGATGCGTTGTCGACAGTCCCATGAGATTCTCCTAACGATTTGAGCCAATTTTAGTCGGCGATATGCTTCCCGGACGAATAGCCCGGGAATTTAACGGATGCTTCTAGCCGCGAAGCCAGGGGCGCGGACCCCCCATGACGTGAATATGCAGATGGTGCACTTCCTGCCCTCCTTCAGCCCCTGTGTTGGTCACAATGCGAAAACCACCCTGCGGATAAGGCCTGCAGCCCTCCTGCAAGGCCAACTTGGGCGCCAACACCATCATGCGCCCTAAAACGCCCACATTCGCATCACTGACGTGCGCCATGGAAGGAATGTGCACCTTCGGCACCATCAAAAAATGCACAGGCGCCCAGGGGTTGATGTCATGAAAGGCGAAAATTTCGTCGTCCTGGTACACCACTTTCGACGGAATTTTGCCCGCAATGATTTTGCAAAACAGGCAATTTGCGTCAGCGTGCAGTTGACCTTGTACCACCTCGCTCATGCTGCGGTCTCCATCGCCAAACCCTTGTTCATATTCACCATGCCTTTGACAATTCGGTACAGAAACCAGATTGATATCAGACCCCAGGCAATGGCTCCGGGAATGTACAGCAATAAAAACAGAGGTGAAGTCAACACATACAACACACCCGCGATGATCACGGTGCGAATTCGCCAGTGAAAGTGGGATGCATGCCAGGTGCCCTCGGCGTCGGAGCGTTTCACCAGGTCAATGACCAAGGCGACAACCAAAAGCACCGTGCCAAACTGACCACCCGGCACGAGTGCGCCAATCGCAACGATCAGATGCAGGATGTAGCTGATCGTGCCCACCGTGTTGAGGGACTTCAGTTTTTCCAGGTCCAGGACTTCAAGACCCGATGATTGATTCATTTGGTTTCTCCTTCACGCGCCAACACTTTGCGCAGGGCTTTTTCCTCATTGCCACTGGTTCCCGCGCGACGCTGCAATTCGGCAATCACATCAGCGGGTGTCAAGCCGTAATGCGCGAGCGCAATCATGCAGTGAAACCACAAATCGGCCACCTCATTGACCACTTTGGACTTGTCGCCGCCATGGTCTGCATCCTTGGCTGCCATGACCACTTCGGTGGCTTCCTCGCCGATTTTTTTCAAAAAAGCATCCGGGCCCTTGTGCAGCAAGCGGGCCACGTAGCTGGTATCCGCGTCGCCACCGTGGCTGGGCAGGCGGCTTTCTATGACGGCAGCCAGTTGGGCCAGCGCATCCAGTGAGGAGGTTTGAGACATAGGTTCCAAAAGAGCAGAGCGCTATTTGTAGATGGTTTGCGGGTCTTTCAAGACCGGCTCCACAATTTGCCACACATTGTTTTTCAGTACGGTGAAAAAACAGCTATGGCGACCGGTATGGCAGGCAATGCCAGGCACGTGCCCCAGCTGGGTGACCCGGAGCAACAACACATCGTTGTCGCAATCCATCCGGATTTCGTTCACGGTTTGCACATGCCCCGACTCTTCGCCCTTGGGCCAAAGCCTGGCCCGCGAGCGGCTGTAGTAAACAGCGCGTCCCAATTCGGCGGTTTGCTTCAAGGCCTCGCGGTCCATCCAGGCAAACATCAGCACATCGCCGGTGGACGACTCCTGCGCAATCACGGGAATCAGCCCCTGGCTGTCCCATTTGACTTCTTCAATCCAGTTCATGCGGGCATTGTCAGGCATTTTCAATTGCTACTATATTGATAGCATGCTATTGAATATATACGTTGGCCTAAGGCCCATTTTGGCTTAAATTCTGACGGGAATGCCCGCTTGTGCCATTCTGGCCTTGGCCTGCGCCACGGTGAACTCGCCATAATGAAAGATGCTGGCCGCCAGTACGGCATCGGCACCGCCTATCTTGATGCCATTGACCAGGTCGTCCAACGTGCCCACGCCACCCGAGGCGATCACGGGCACGTTCACGGCATCACTGACGGCACGGGTTAGCGCGAGGTCGAAGCCAGACTTTGTACCGTCACGGTCCATGCTGGTGAGCAAAATTTCCCCTGCGCCGCGCTGCGCCATCTCAGTCGCCCAGGCCACGGCATCCAGACCGGTGTTTTTGCGCCCCCCATGGCTGAACACGTCCCAGCCCGGGCCGACTTCCAGCCCACCCGAAGAAAGTCGCCTGGCATCGGCTTCGGTGCGGCGTTTGGCATCAATCGCAACAACAATGCATTGCGCGCCGTACTTGTGAGAGGCGTCTTCAATGACTTGCGGGTTGGCGATCGCCGCCGAGTTAAAACTTGTTTTGTCGGCCCCGGCATTGAGCAGACGGCGCACATCTTCGACCGTGCGGACACCGCCACCCACTGTCAACGGAATGAAGACTTGCGAGGCCACGGCTTCAATGATGTGCAAAATCAGATCACGGTTGTCGCTGGTGGCCGTGATGTCCAGAAAGGTCAGCTCGTCGGCACCCTGATCGTTGTAACGCGCGGCAATTTCGACCGGGTCGCCAGCGTCCCGCAGTTCCACGAAATTGACACCTTTGACCACGCGGCCACCGGTGACGTCAAGACAGGGAATGATTCGTTTTGCAAGCATGGCGAGGGTCTTTTAAGTTCGTTTCACGCAGAGACAAGCTCTGCGATTGGGCAATGTGACCGGACTTTGGGTCACCTTGCCCTGTCACGGTGCCAGTCTCAAGGCACGGAAACGCCAGCCATTGCGTTAGCCGTTCAACTCATCAGCCCGCGCCTGAGCCGCCGCAAAGTCCAGGTCGCCACTGTAGATGGCGCGGCCACAAATCACACCTTCAACACCTTCGCCTTCCACGTCGCACAAGGCTTCAATATCAGCCATGTTTGACAAGCCGCCGGATGCGATGACGGGAATCGTCAAGGCCTGAGCCAATTTAACAGTGGCTTCCATGTTGATACCTGACAGCATGCCGTCGCGGCCAATGTCGGTATAAATGACCGATTCAACGCCGAAGTCTTGAAACTTTTTGGCCAGGTCAATCACGTTATGGCTGGTGATTTTGCTCCAGCCGTCAGTGGCCACCATGCCGTCTTTGGCGTCCAAGCCCACAATGATGTGGCCGCCAAATGCGGTGCAGGCGTCTTGCAAAAAGCCGGGGTTTTTCACCGCTGCTGTGCCAATGATGACGTAGCGCAAACCGGCATCCAAATAGCGTTCGATCGTGTCAAGATCACGTATGCCGCCGCCGAGCTGCACATCAATCTCCAGGCCGACTTCAGCCAGTATTTTTTTAATCGCTACGTCGTTTTTCGGTTTGCCAGCAAACGCGCCATTCAAGTCGACCAAATGCAAGCGTCTCGCACCCCGATCAACCCAATTGCGCGCCATGGCGGCTGGGTCTTCGCTGAAAGTGGTGGACTGGTCCATGTCGCCTTGCTTGAGGCGTACGCAGTGACCATCTTTCAGGTCAATCGCGGGGATAAGTAGCATGTTGCGGTTAAAAACG
The DNA here is from genome assembly GCA_031430225.1 of Rhodoferax sp. Classification (GTDB taxonomy): domain Bacteria; phylum Pseudomonadota; class Gammaproteobacteria; order Burkholderiales; family Burkholderiaceae_C; genus JANYCG01. The sequence continues at coordinate 24,323 of JANPAZ010000515.1, forward strand.
GGGCGATAAAGTTAAGGATTCCAGCTCAAGAAATTGCGGTACAAAGCCAAGCCTTGGTCGGCGCTTTTTTCTGGGTGAAACTGGGTCGCGAAAATATTATCGCGTGCAATGGCTGCACAGAAGGGTTGGCCGTAGTTTGCGGTGCCCGCTGTGTGGCGCGCATCAGACGGACGGGCATAAAAACTATGCACAAAGTAAAAATACGAGTTGTCTGGCACGCCTTGCCAAATGGGGTGAGTGGGCACTAACTCGCCAGCAGACTGGCTCACCTTGTTCCAGCCCATTTGCGGCACTTTGTAGCGGCTGCCATCTAGCTGTAGCTGCCCAGCCAGGTCAAATTTAAGCACCTCACCGGGGATCAGATTCAGCCCTTTCGTCCCCAAACCGCCGTCGCCAGGGCGGCCTTCGGCGCTGTGAGTAAGCAGCATTTGCATGCCCACGCACACGCCAAACAGAGGTTTATTCGCTGCAGCGTGCAACACCGA
>JANPAZ010000516.1:0-4081 GCA_031430225.1 Rhodoferax sp.
CTCACGGTCGATCTCGACTTCCATGGCATTGACACGTGACTCTGTGGCCGTCACCTGATTGGCGACCTCGACGCTGAACTGAGACAGCGCATAAATGGCCTGACGGATCTGGGACTCAACCAGGCCGCCCAACTCCATCACACGGCTGGAAACTGCGCTGAGTTCGCTGTCAAACTGGGTAGAAAGGTGTTTTTCAGGCATGTTTTCCTCCTTAGCCGAATCGGCCGGTGATGTAGTCTTCGGTCTCTTTGCGTGTTGGCTTGAAAAACATCTGCTCCGTCGCGCCAAACTCCATCAAGTCGCCCAGGTACATGTAGGCGGTGTAATCACTGCAGCGGGCGGCCTGCTGCATGTTGTGCGTCACGATAACCACGGTGTAGTCGTTTTTGAGCTCGGTAATCAGCTCCTCGATCTTGGCCGTCGAGATGGGGTCAAGGGCGGAGCACGGCTCGTCAAGCAGAAGCACCTCGGGCTTGATGGCAATACCACGCGCAATGCATAGGCGCTGCTGCTGCCCGCCTGACAAACCAGAGCCGCTCTGGTTAAGTTTGTCTTTCACTTCATTCCACAAGGCCGCTTTGCGCAAGGCCCACTCCACGCGTTCTTCCATGTCTGTCGTGTTGAGGTTTTCAAACAGCTTCACGCCAAAGGAGATATTGTCAAAAATGGACATGGGAAATGGCGTGGGTTTCTGAAACACCATACCGACCTTGGCACGAAGCAGGGCTACGTCTTTCTTGCTGGTCAACAAGTTTTCTCCGTCCAACAGGATTTGTCCTTCGGCCCGCTGTTCGGGGTACAACTCGAACATGCGGTTGAAGATGCGCAGCAACGTGGACTTGCCGCAGCCAGACGGACCAATAAAGGCGGTCACTTTTTTCTCTGGAATTTCCAGATTGATGCCCTTGAGCGCATGGAACTTTCCGTAATAGAAATTCAGGTCTTTGACTGAAATCTTTGACGTTTCCTTGATGGCAGTTGCAGTATTCATCTTTGGATCAGGTGGGTGATGTTGAGTACAGAGACTAAAACGCGCTTCGGTTTACCTGACACGCGTCAAAACGCGGGCAAGAATATTCAGGCCCAGCACAGTCAGGGTGATCAGGAACACACCCGCCCAGGCCAGCTTCTGCCAGTTCTCATAAGGGCTCATGGCGAATTTGAAAATTGTGACGGGGAGGCTGGCCATCGGCTCGCTCAGGCTGGACGTCCAGAACTGGTTACTCAATGCCGTAAACAGCAACGGAGCCGTCTCGCCGGCAATGCGCGCAATGGCTAACATGACTCCAGTGACAACCCCTGCACGAGCCACCCGCAATGTGATACTCAGGATGACTTTCCACTTGGGAGCACCCAAAGCGTAAGCCGCTTCGCGCAGACCTGAGGGGACCAGTTGCAACATGTTTTCGGTCGTCCGGATAACCACCGGAATCACGATCAGCGCCAACGCAATCACGCCGGCCCAGCCCGAAAATGATTTGAACCGGGAAACAACCACGGCATACACGAACAAACCAATCACGATGGACGGTGCGGACAACAAAATGTCATTCACAAACCGCGTCACCGTGGCCAGCCAACCCTTGGAGTCGAACTCCGCCAGGTAAATACCCGCCATGATGCCAATGGGCGTGCCCACAAAGGTGGCCAGCATAACCATCAGGAAAGACCCATACATGGCGTTGGCCAAACCACCTTCGTCATTGGGTGGCGGCGTCATCTGGGTGAGCGTGGCAAGCGTAATCCCCCCCACCCCCAGCCGCACCGTCTCAAACAAGATCCAGAACAGCCAGAACAGGCCAAACGCCATCGCGGTTAAAGAAAGAGCCAGCGCAACCCGGTTGACGATCTTGCGCTGCGCATATTTGGCCTGACGGGTGGCATCAAGTGCTGCCGCCTTCAAAAGAGTGTCGCTGGTGGTCATGATTTTTTGCCTTCAGCTTTGCTCAACTGCGCGAGCAGGATCTTGGACAAGCCCAACACCACAAAGGTGATGAAAAACAGAACCAAGCCGAGGTACATCAACGCGCCCTGGTGCAGGCCCTCTCCCGCCTCTGCGAACTCATTGGCCAGGGCCGACGTGATACTGTTGGCCGCCTGAAAAAGGCTCAGGGAATCGAGTTGATTGAAATTTCCGATGACAAAGGTCACCGCCATCGTCTCGCCAATGGCACGCCCCAGGCCCAGCATGATGCCGCCGACCACGCCGGCCTTGGTGTACGGCAATACGACCTTGGAAACCACTTCCCAGGTCGTCGCGCCTAAACCGTAGGCAGATTCCTTCAGCAGGGTCGGCGTCACATCGAACACATCACGCATCACGGCCGCAATGAACGGGATGATCATGATCGCCAAGATAATGCCGGCCGACAAGATACCAATACCGACCGGGGGACCCGAAAACAGGGCGCCTATGTAGGGTACGCCCTTGAAAAGGGCCTGTAAGGGTTGTTGCACGTAGGTTGACAAAATGGGGCTAAACACCAGCAGACCCCACATGCCGTAAACAATGGATGGCACCGCAGCCAATAGCTCAATGGCTGTGCCTAACGGCCGTTTGAGCCAGGCGGGGGACATCTCCGTTAGAAACAGGGCGATCCCGAAGCTCACCGGCACGGCAATCACGAGGGCAACCAGCGAGGTCATCAACGTGCCGTAAATCATGACCAGGCCACCGTATTCGTTTTTGACCGGGTCCCAGCTGGTGCTGGTCAAAAACCCCAATCCGAACTTTTCGATGGCCGGCCACGCACTGATCGTAAGAGACACCAGAATGGCGACCAGCGTCGCCAGCGTGAACAAGGCTGCACCTTTGGCCACCCAGCCAAAGACGCGATCTGCCATGGGGCCCGATCGGGCCACCTTATGGGGCGGGGGTTTTGTCATGACACGTCCAGAAGACTTGGCTAGGGTATCGAAGGAAGCTGGGTCCGCTGGAAGTGTAGTTGACACGCTATTGACTCCTTGCAGTGCGATTTGAGGCTGACCGCCTTACTTGATTGCCACCGGTTTGCCCGACACGTCGGTCACTTGGCCCCACGACTTTTCAATGGTGGCGATCACGTTGGAGGGAATTGGCACGTAGTCCAGGGCGGAAGCAGTTTGCCCCCCATTTTTGTAGGCCCAGCTGAAAAATTTGAACACTTCAGTGGCATTGGCAGGCTTGTCTTGCTTGAGTTGCATCAGGATGAATGTGGCCGTGCTGATGGGCCAGGCGTTTTTGCCAGGCTGGTCTGTGATTAGCTGGTAGAAAGACTTGTTCCAGTCCGCACCGGCGGCTGCCGCTTTGAAGGTTTCGTCATCAGGCTCCACATACACACCGTCGCGATTCTTCAACAAGGCATACGTCATTTTGTTTTGCTTGACGTACGCGTACTCGACATAACCAATGGAATTTGGCAAGCGGCCCACGAACGCGGCCACGCCCTCGTTACCCTTGCCGCCCGCGCCGACGGGCCAGTTGACAGCTGTACCCTCACCCACTTTTGCCTTCCACTCAGGGTGAACGCGGCTCAAGTAGTTGGTGAAATTGAACGTCGTGCCGGAACCATCAGCTCGGCGAACAACTGCAATTTCGGCGTCTGGCAACGCCAGGCTGCCATTCAGAGCCTTGATGGCTGGGTCGTTCCATTTAACGATCTTGCCCAGGTAGATGTCGCCCAACACTTGGCCATCAAGCTTCAACTGGCCGGGTGCGATGCCCTTGATATTGACCACGGGCACAGTGCCGCCGATAACCGCGGGGAACTGCATCTGGCCTTTAGTTTTCAGCACTTCGTCAGTTTGCGGCATGTCTGAAGCACCGAAATCGACCGTCTTGGAGTCGATCTGCTTGATTCCAGCGCCTGAGCCCACTGATTGGTAGTTGATTTTGACGCCAGTGGCTTTGTTGTAATCAGCCGCCCATTTGGCATATATCGGTGCTGGGAATGTGGCACCTGCACCCGTAATTTCCTGCGCGCCTGCCAACGTGGTGAACGTGAAACTGGCCAGACCCGTCAAAGCGGCCAGACTGATCGTTGTGAATTTAAAACTGGTTTTCATGGTGAAGCCTTTTCAGTTGGAATGAGAGGTTGATAAA
>JANPAZ010000517.1:0-1983 GCA_031430225.1 Rhodoferax sp.
TCCACCCGCTCGAACAGCTTTTCAGACAAATCAAATTTTTCCAGCGCGTGATAGGCCGCCGGGATGTCAGTGGGGTAGAACAAGGAGCGAACGCTGGCCATCAGGCTCATCGCAGGTAGGCGACCTGCAAGCACCGCAGTCACAACGCGTTGACGCGGCGGCAATGGAGGCACTTGCGGTGCCAAAAACAATCTGCCCCGCAAACGCTGCAGCGCACTGCGCGACAGGTGCCAGGGTGAGACATCGCCCAATTTGACCGAGCCCTCCACGGGTGGCAAAGAGCAGGCCAGCAACTGCAACAGCGTAGTTTTGCCTGCGCCCGATGGGCCAATGACCGCAACTTGCTCGCCGGTACGAACTTGCAGCGTCAGCGCTTTGAGCGCCAATGCCGCACCCTTTTGCGCGGCCGGATGCCTCGCGCTTGCATTTTGCAAATCAATGTTCAAACCAATGACCTTGGCACATCAAAGCAGGCCGGCGCTGCGGGCCGCAGACTCCAGCCCTTTGTAATTTTCGGGGGTAGTTGCCACGTAACGGGTTGCACGATTCAGGCGCAATATTTCAGCGTGCTCGGGGTTGGTGGGGTTCAGCGCCAGAAACGCAGCCTTAATCTTTTCCCGCATTGCAACTGGCATATCAGCGTGAACAGACCAGTTGTAATTGAAATAGGGGGGCGTTGTGTAAAACACGTCAACCGCCTTGGTATCGACCTTGTTCTCACTCACAAATTTTTTCCATACTGTGATATCCAGCGCCGCAGCGTCGACTTTGCCACTGACGACTGATGCAATGGTTGCATCATGGGCACCACTGTAAGCAATCCGGCGGAAATCTTTCTCCGGGTCGATTGACGCTTGCAGCAAAAAGCTGCGTGGCATAAGGTGCCCAGACGTGCTGCTTTGCGAGCCGAACGACACTTGTTTGCCCTTCATGTCTGCCAAGGTCTTGATGCCAGAATCTGTCTTGGCAATAAACACCGATTGAAATCGTGTGTCTTCTTCGCGCTGTGCCAACGGCACAATCTTGCCGCCTGAACGCAGGTTTGCTTGTACGTGCGTGAAGCCACCAAACCAAACCAAATCAACTTTCTTATTCACCAGCGTTTCTACAGCGGCGGGGTAATCACTCACGGGGGTGAACTCCACCTTGACGCCCAAGGCCTTTTCCAGATAGCTTGCGATCGGCGTGAACTTGCGGATCTGCTCAGTGGCAGCCTCTTCAGGGATCGTGGTGACCTTGAAGACCTGTTGTGCGTGACATAACGAGCCAAACAGGACGACGGCGCACGTCATCATGGCGCGGAAGGTGCGGGAGGGAGAAAAACTGACCATGGAATACTCCTGAAAGTGAAGGGAAAAGCAATGAAGGTGAGTTGTCGATTAGACTCGAAAGCAGGCACTCTTGCAGGGCAACTGCCTTGGTGAAATCCTGTGTAAGGTTTTTAATGCAAGAGCGACCACCCCGATCGACCTTGCCTGTTAATCGACCCGGTTGCAGGCCCTGAAATCATCCATGCAGACACCCCGCGTCATCATCATCAGTCCGGCTTTGGCCAACGCCAACAATGGCAACTGGCAAACCGCGTGGCGCTGGTCACGCATGCTGAGCCCCGCGTTTCACACCGAAATTGCTCAAACCTGGGATGGCAAACTGTTTGACGTGATGCTGGCACTGCACGCCCGGCGCTCGGCAGACTCCATCGCGGCCTGGGCCAAGGCCAATACAAAGGGTTTGGGCGTAGTGCTCACCGGCACGGATCTGTACCGCGACATCCAGACTGACGCGACAGCGCAAGCATCGCTGAACCTGGCCCAACGGCTCGTGGTGTTGCAGGAGTGCGGACCCGACGCCCTGCCGCCATCCGTGCGGCACAAGGCACAGGTCATTTTTCAATCGGTTACCGCCCGCCAACCGCTCATAAAGCAACAGAAGCATCTGCGCGCCATCATGGTGGGGCATTTGCGTGACGAAAAATCGCCACAA
>JANPAZ010000518.1:0-5405 GCA_031430225.1 Rhodoferax sp.
CATCTGGCTCCTGTCTGACCCCTCAACAAATCTGGACATATTCAATCCTCCAAAAGGCTTGATATGTCATGGCAAACAACGCGCCAGATTCAAGGAGTTTTCACACAGTCTGGCGGCATTGCAGGTCTACGTTACGCTCCAGACCCGACATTCAAATTTGAGTACCCGGTTCCGAGAAAAAAGGTCGGCTCCTGGCGAACGGCGGGCTATTGGGAGTCCAACATATCGCATTTCAGAAGTCGTTCGCTTATTCGTTGATGTCGAGAAATATGCAACACGTGGCAGTACCAATTTCTTCGCATTTGCCCCATACGGGCAGAGAATCGGAGAACTCAATTACAAAATTTGTCGCCGGCCCGATTACCCTGCCGCTTTGTCATGGTGGTTCTGCACGCGTGTCAATCCTTAAACTACCACGGCAGCTAAAGCCAGCGTCAAAAACGCGATGTCAAGGTCAATCGCAGGCTTCGTGGCTCTACCGGGTGAAAGTGACGGTCAGCCACTCCATCCGCAGCTTCGCCCCGCAGGCGCGAGACATAGTAGTAATCGATGTCACTGGCCTTGGTGTCAAACAGGTTGAATACGTCCAGCGCCAGCTTGGTTTTGGGAGTGATCTGGTAGCCAATGCGCGCGTAGGCCAGGGTGGTCGCGCCTGAGCGCTGGGAGTTATCCTCAATCAGGGCGCGCGGGCCAAAGTAGCGCAGTTGGAACTGCCACGACCACGGCCCCCGTTCGCTGACCACCACACCCAGCGACACCACCGTTTCAACCGAGCCAGGGATAAAGCGGCCCGCATGAGGTTCATCACCTTGCGGGTTGTTGAACTGTGCGCGGGAAAAAGCGATGTCAGCGTCAAACAGCAGCCAAGACGCGGCACGGTAGTGATTGTTGAACTCGATGCCATAGCGTCTACTCGCCCCACTGGCCTGGGTATCGCCCGCGTCTCCGGAAAAGACCAATTCGGAGTCCATATTGAGTTGCCACAGTGCGAAAGAGCTTTGCAAGCCAGGAATAGCCTCGGTCCGAAAGCCCAGCTCGCTGCCGGTGGTGCGAACCAGGGCTGGTGTCGGATCGATGGGTGTACCTTCCTTGGGCGCTATTTGCGCTGTAACCCCCCGCGCATCGTTGCTATGAAAACCGCTCCCGATGTTCAGGAAATATTCAGTTTTGTTCCAAGGACCCAGAATGACCGATAGCTTAGGACTTATCATGTCGGCGCTCTTTTGTCCCGAGTTCAAGGCAATAGAACTGTTGACTTCTACATTTCGACGGTCATAGCGCAGCCCCAGAAGTGTGCGAAGCGTTGGGCTCCAGGTTGTCGCGTTTTCCGCGTAGAAACCGAGTAGGTTCTCGCGCACTTGGCTTTCTTGCACCGTTGCGACCCGCTGCCTGCCAAGGCTTTGATAGAGGCCCACCGGGTCAAGCCGGTCCATGCGCAAACTGGTGCCCAGCTTGGTAGTGCTGTCAAAGCCCGCAAAGTCCGTTGAAAAAGATTGGCTCGCCCCAGCACCAACTACCTTGCGGCTCTCGGCTTGGTAAAACTGGTCTCCGTTAATCGGAGGCTCGGGGTTGTCTCGGTTGTAGGTGAAATTTGAGATAAGGTCGAGCTTGGAGTGGATGGCGTAGGCATTGAGCTTGAAGATGCCTGACGCTGCCTTGCGCTCGGTTTGATATGACAGGCTGTAGCGCTCGGTGCTGCCCCCATCGGTAGGGTCAAGTGCGCCAAAGCGGCCGATCAGACCCTGGTCCACCGCACGTTGGGGTATCTGGTCAGTCGAGTTCCATGCGGCGCTGTAGGCCATAGCGGTCAAGCTGCTGCGACTGCTATCGTTCGCGGTGCTGTAGCGCAATACGCCATTGAAACGGTGAAATCGCTCTGGCTCGTCCCATGGGCCGTTGTTGTGGGCGCTCTCCAATGCATAGAGCAGGCTGCCGTTTTGCCATGGAACCGATTGGGTCAGCAAGGCGCGACCATAGCCGTTTTTTCCCGCTGTGAACGATGCGATGCCGCCGGGCAAGGTGTCAAACAGTGCCAAGCGCGCCGTGCCCGCCGAGCTGAAGTCTCCCTCATCGGCAAAGTATGGCCCTTTCTTGTAGCTGATACGATTTACCAGCTCAGGAATCAGCCAATTCAAATCGCTGTAGCCATGGCCGTGGGCGTGCGTGGGCATGTTGACCGGCATGCCATCGACAAAGGTGGCGAAGTCGGTGCCGTGGTCGAGGTTGAAGCCGCGCAGGAAATATTGGTTGGCTTTGCCATCGCCGCTGTGCTGGGTGACGATAATGCCCGGCACAAACTCCAATACCTCGGCTGGACGTAGTGTTGGGCGGTTTTCAATCAATTTGGAAGTGACGACACCCTGACTGGCCGCGTCCGATGTGCCGATGGCATTGTCATAAGTGCCCTGCACCAGAACCGGAGCCAGTTGCGGGGTCGAACTTTTGTTTGCTATGGCTGCTCCGTCTGCGACTTGCGCAAACGACGGAAACCAAACACCGGTCATCGCAGCCAGGCAGGCCCAGGTGATCGCGGAGACTCGGCTCTGCGGGAGGGTGGGGATTTTGAACGAATGGGATGATGTATTCATAAAAAAGTAGGGGAAAAAATATAAAAGAGCGGCAACGGTGTCGCCATGGAATCGGGCATCGCACGGACTTACCGAAGCGCGGCACGGCGCGCTGCCAGTGTCAAATGACCAATTGGAATGAATGCGTCAGCAAACGCTCCAGGCGCATGTTCAGTGCGCCGGCGTTGGCCTTGCAGGGATTTCAGTGACTCAGCGGCTGGGTGGGCGCACCGGAGGAGCCTCGTCCCAAGAAGAAAAACGATTGGCCGTTTCGGTCGTCCACGCCTCTCGAAACAGGGCCCAAATGACGGTGGTCAAACCTTGCACCTGAATCACCAAATCCGACAAAAAAAGCAAGCTGCTGCTGGTGCCGCCGTCCATGGCATCGGCTCCCATGCCCGCGCTATCCAGAGCAAGCACACTGGCATCTCCGATTGCGTGGTGATGGCGTTCCAGTTCGCCATGCTGGTGGGTATGCACGCCGTTTGGTTCGACCCGCTCATCATCCAAACCTTCAAACGCGTTCTGGCTACTTGAAAGTGCGGCTCCCGGCAGGGCCAAGTGGTCGTGGCCGAACATCTCTTGTTGGCGGCGGCGGTCTCGCCAACTTTTTAGCAAAAATGTGGCGGCACTTGCCAGCAGGCTTTCTTCGCGCAAACCTGGGTTCACATGGTGGTGCAAAGGACCTAGGACTTGGAGGCGCGAGGTGGTGAATCCCAACAGAGCCTCAGCAACAATCAGCAGCCAGATAAGGCGGCAGACGATGATACTGCGCTGGGGTTGATGAAAATTCACAGTCTGCAAAGGTTTGAAAGTCTTAAAGGGAACTACGTTCGAAACCTCAATTTGGATGCATCGTCGGACAGTGTAGCTAAGGCTTTACACGGTCGTTGGGATTTGATCGCATCATGGCGAACAAACCATTTCGCCCCATCCGTGACCTTGTTGGTGGCGCATTCTATTGGAGAACCTCAGCAGCCGGTATGCGATCGGGGAGGTAGAAACTCAGGTTGCCCCAGTAGCTTTCCCAGTCTACGTCAGTGGCATCAGTAGCCGCAACCATGTGCACTACGCTCAACATCCACGCACCCGGGTACGGCAAATTAATGGTAACCCGACCCGCTGCAGAAGTTTCCGTTCTGATAATTAGCAGTTGGCCGTTGTGCTTGTGCCAAGCCTTGACCAAAGCACCGCCCAAGGGCTTCCCATCGAAAGTAACGTTAAGAACTAGTGCATCGCCAGGACGCATCGCCATAGGATTTTGAGCGGGCACGAGTTCCAGGTGCTGACCTGTAGAGATTGCAAAGGTATGGTCATTGGGACCTGTTGCACCGGCGAGTATCAATGTTTTCACATTTCGACGATATCGCTCACGCCCGGGCAGCAAAGCGGTACCGCTTTTTTCTCGTTGGAATTTGATGAAATCTAACCCTTCGTCGTGCAAGTAGGCATGGAAAAGGTCCGCGCTCAACGTAATTTGCAGCGGCTCACTGTCAAAGGCAATGAGGTGCGTCCCCTGCCTGTCGAGCCTAAAAAGTACTTCCACCTCAGGCTCGTCAGGGGACAAAAGGGGTTTCATATCTGTCTGCCTTGACGCAGCGAAATGCCGCATTTGCGCTGTCTTAGGTATTGATAGGCCAGCGGGATCTCCTTCAAAAAACTCACCAACCTCCAACCTCAACGGCACCGATTCACCGACACGCTGCGGAGAGCGCACTGGCACAAACCAAAATTCATGGGCTTGCACCGACGGTGTTATCGCAATCCAAAGAAAAAATGCAATTTGCACTGTGCAGCGGATGACAACTACACAGGACCTCATGGGCCTTTTTAGCATCAGTTTTTTCATCCCACTAGCGTAAACGATCTGAACAGATGTGCTGAGCAAGTGCCAATTGCACGCGAATACCGTGGCCGGCTCCTGCCTTCGACCTGTCATTCAACTACTTCCGCTTTCCATCGCGGCCATATGGGTCTACGTTTGGCTCCAGACCCGACATTTAAATTTGAGCGCCCGGCTCGGAGAAAGCTGGTCGGCTCCAATGGGCTGAGGTTGTGTGAAAACTCCTAGATTCTGGCCCAATGTTTGCTATGACATATTCAACCGTTTGGAGGTTTGAATATGTCCAGATTCGTAGAGGGCCAAGACAGGAATCAGGTGACCCTGCTGCCTGAGTGCCTGGATGACTACATTGCCGAAGACAACACTGTTAGGCTGATTGATGCATTCATCGCTGAACTGAACTTGGCGGCTCTGGGTTTTGAAGGAGCGACGCCGGCTGTAACGGGTCGGCCTTCGTACCACCCTGCAGTCATGTTGAAGCTGTATCTCTACGGATATCTCAATCGTATTGCGTCCAGCCGCCGGCTGGAGCGTGAATGCCAGCGTAATGTGGAACTGATGTGGTTGACCGGCAGACTGACACCGGACTTCAAGACCATTGCTGACTTCCGCCGCGACAACAGCGCAGGAATTCGCAATGTCTGTCGGCGCTTCGTCACGCTGTGCCGCGATCTGAAGCTCTTTAGCCAGGCGATAGTGGCCATCGATGGCAGCAAGTTCAAGGCGGTGAATTCACGCGATTGCAACTTCACGAATGGCAAAGTAGACAAGCGCCAGCAGCAGGTTGAGGAGAACATCCAGCGCTACATGGCTGATCTGGAAACGGCAGATCGTGCCGAGCGTGCCGGGCTGGGCGACAAGACTGTGCGAATCAAGGAGAAGATCGCACAACTGCGTGAGCAATTGCATGCGCTTGACGCTATGAGGGAACAGCTCAAGACGCAACCGGATGGGCAGTTGTCCACTACCGACCCTGATGCACGGTCCATGGCTAC
>JANPAZ010000519.1:0-6823 GCA_031430225.1 Rhodoferax sp.
GCACGCCCTTGCGACATCGACCGCAGGGTGGTCGAGTAGCCGAACATCTCAGACAATGGCACTTCAGCCTTGATGGCCTTGCCGCCACCGACCATGTCCTCCATACCTTGCACCATGCCGCGACGTGAGGCCAAATCGCCCATCACATTGCCAGCGTAGTCTTCAGGTGTTTCAACTTCAACAGCCATCATGGGCTCAAGAATCACGGGGCCTGCTTTGCGGCAGCCTTCCTTGAAACCAAAGATAGCGGCCATCTTGAACGCCAATTCGTTGGAGTCCACGTCGTGATAGGAACCAAAGTGCAGCGTGACCTTAACGTCAACCACTGGGTAACCTGCCAACACACCTTGCGTCACTGCCTCATTGATGCCCTTTTCCACCGCGGGGATGTACTCGCGAGGAACCGTGCCGCCTTTGATGGCGTCAACGAACTCAATGCCCTTGCCGGCTTCATTCGGTTCAATCTTCAGCACCACGTGACCATACTGACCCTTACCGCCGGACTGACGCACAAACTTGCCTTCAGCGTCTTCCACGGTCTTGCGAATCGTCTCGCGATAAGATACTTGGGGCTTGCCGACGTTGGCTTCCACGCCAAACTCACGCTTCATGCGATCAACAATAATTTCCAAGTGAAGCTCGCCCATACCGGCGATCAGGGTTTGGCCTGACTCTTCGTCGGTCTTGACGCGGAACGATGGATCTTCTTGCGCCAAACGCTGCAAGGCGATACCCATTTTTTCCTGATCAACCTTAGTCTTGGGTTCCACGGCCTGTGTAATCACAGGCTCAGGGAACACCATGCGCTCCAGCATCACAATAGCTGTGGGGTCGCACAGGGTTTCGCCGGTGGTGACATCCTTCAAACCGATGCAGGCAGCGATATCACCAGCGACAATTTCGCTAACTTCTTCGCGGTTGTTGGCGTGCATTTGCACGATACGACCAATGCGCTCTTTCTTGCCACGAATCGGATTGAAAACAGTGTCGCCCTTGGACAATACACCCGAGTAAACACGCACAAAGGTCAATTGACCCACGAACGGGTCAGTCATCAATTTGAAAGCCAACGCTGAGAACTTCTCCGTGTCACTGGCCATGCGCACGACCGGATTTTCATCCTCGTCCATTCCTTTGACCGGAGGAATATCCACAGGTGATGGCATAAATTCAATCACGGCATCCAGCATCCGCTGCACACCCTTGTTCTTGAAGGCCGAGCCACAGTACATAGGCTGGATTTCGCTGGCAATGGTGCGCGCGCGAATGCCGAACTTGATCTCTTCTTCAGTCAAAGTACCTTCTTCGAGGTACTTGTTCATTAGTTCTTCGTTGGCTTCAGCGGCTGCTTCAACCATTTTCTCGCGCCATTCTTTGGCCACTGAAACCAGCTCAGCTGGAATTTCACGGTAGTCAAATAACATGCCTTGCGAAGCCTCATCCCAGATGATGGCTTTCATCTTGATCAGGTCAACCACGCCGGTGAAGTTTTCTTCAGCGCCGATGGGGATCACCATCGGCACTGGGCTGGCCTTAAGGCGCAGCTTCATCTGGTCCACGACTTTGAAGAAGTTGGCGCCGGTCCGGTCCATTTTGTTCACAAAGGCCAAGCGTGGCACCTTGTATTTGTTGGCCTGACGCCATACAGTTTCGGACTGGGGCTGCACGCCACCCACAGCGCAGTAAACCATGCAGGCACCGTCCAGCACGCGCATGGACCGCTCGACTTCAATCGTGAAGTCCACGTGTCCGGGGGTGTCAATGATATTGATGCGGTGCTCGGGCAGGGATTTGTCCATACCCTTCCAAAAACAGGTGGTGGCAGCCGACGTGATCGTGATACCACGCTCTTGCTCTTGCTCCATCCAGTCCATGGTGGCAGCGCCGTCGTGAACCTCACCAATCTTGTGGTTCACCCCGGTATAAAAAAGCACGCGCTCAGTTGTGGTGGTTTTGCCAGCGTCAATGTGCGCTGAAATACCAATGTTGCGATAACGCTCTATGGGAGTATGGCGAGCCATGATGAATATCCTTGGTTGCTCTAAATCAAACCGATGTTTAACGCCGTCGGTCATTTGGCGTATCCGTGCGCAGCCACCGGAAGTTCGGCGTAGCGAGCGGCGCTCAGACTAGGCGCGGGTGGCGGGAAACCGGAGCGTACTTCAGGTACGTGAGGATTTCCCGACAGGCCCCGCAACGACGCATCAGCGCCGCGCAGTAGCCGTCCGAACGTCGCTTAGAAGCGGAAGTGGGAGAACGCTTTGTTGGCCTCCGCCATGCGGTGAACTTCGTCACGCTTCTTCATGGCACCGCCGCGACCTTCTGTCGCCTCCATCAGCTCGTTGGCCAAACGCAGAGCCATGGATTTTTCGCCACGCTTGCGGGCGGCTTCCTTGATCCAGCGCATGCTCAAGGCAAGGCGACGAACGGGGCGTACTTCAACGGGCACCTGGTAGTTGGCACCACCGACACGGCGGGACTTCACCTCAACCATGGGCTTGACGTTGTTGATGGCCATTGTGAACGCCTCAACCGGGTCTTTGCCAGGGTTCTTCTTTTCGATCTGCTCCAGCGCGCCATAAATGATGCGCTCAGCAACCGCTTTTTTGCCGCCTTCCATGATCACGTTCATGAATTTGGACAGCTCAACATTGCCGAACTTCGGATCCGGCAGAATTTCACGTTTAGGGACTTCGCGACGACGTGGCATTTTTTCACCTCTTTGCTTCAGTTGGCACTTTTGCAAGCACCGCGAGAGTTAATTAATAAGACTCTCACTTACTCGACCCGAACAGTGGGTCACTTCGCTCATTCACTGCGCCACGCAGCAAACAAACACCTTTTATCTTCGAATCCAGGACTTGCAGGTCGAGGGTTCAGGCTGATTTATTTGGCCTTTGGCTTCTTTGCACCGTACTTGGAACGCGACTGCTTGCGGTCTTTCACGCCTTGCAAATCTAGCGAACCACGCACAATGTGGTAACGCACACCGGGCAAGTCTTTGACACGACCGCCGCGAACCAGCACGACGCTGTGTTCCTGCAGGTTGTGGCCTTCGCCGCCGATGTATGAAATGACCTCAAATCCGTTGGTCAGGCGCACTTTGGCGACTTTACGCAAAGCGGAGTTTGGCTTTTTAGGCGTTGTTGTGTACACACGGGTGCATACACCGCGACGCTGCGGAGAGTTCTGCATGGCAGGGCTCTTCGACTTGATGGTCTCGACCTCTCGGCCTTGACGCACTAGCTGGTTAATGGTTGGCATTATTGAAAAACGTCCCTAAACGTTTGAAACTTACTGTGAATTCGTGAGAAATCGTGAAAGCCCGTCCAAAGACGGGCAACCCTTCGGAAATTCCGAAAAGCCTTCTACTATATCAGGTCAGGCATTGCAGTGCAATCGAAGCTGCCGATACATGGCCTGATTGGCGCCGTCGCGATGGGCAACTCAGCGGTACCGCACCAGCCGAGGCGTCAGTCCGACCCCGATTCAGGCGTGAATAAGGCAATGTATCATTTGATCCATAGTCTGACCGCATCCCAGGCACGACCCAAAATACCGGCCTGTTCAACTGCCTCCAGAGCAACCAAAGGCACTTCGGTCACCCGTTGGTCGCCGATGGTGACCTTCAAAGAGCCGACCTGCTGCCCTTTAAAAAATGGGGCCACCAAAGGATCAGGGCGGATCACCTGAGTCTTCACTTTTGCGCCGTTGCCAGTCGGCACAGCGACCACAATCGCTTCGACCCGGCCTAGATTCAGCGTAGATCCTTTGCCTTTCCACACAGCAGGACTCAACACAGGTTGGTTGGCATCAAACAACTTGACCGGCTCAAACGCGGTGTAGCCCCAATTCAGTAATTTTTGCGACTCATTGGCGCGCGCGTTCTCGCTCGTGGTACCCAGCACAATTGACAACAGGCGACGGCCACCCACACCGGCGAATTCGCGCTTGGCGGTGGCAATCAGGCAATAACCGGCCGCGTCAGTGTGGCCGGTCTTTAGCCCGTCTACGGTGGGATCGCGAAAGAGCAGCAAATTTCGGTTGCTGTCATTGGCTGCGGGTGTCCCCTCATAGCGGTATTTTTTGATGGCGTAGTAGCCGATGTAGTCGGGAAAGTCCCGCATCAGGCGCATTGCCAAAATACTCAGGTCGCGGGCCGTGGTGGTGTGCCCGGCTTCGGTCAAGCCTTCCGGATTTTTATAGCTGGTGGATTTCATACCCAGCGCCTTGGCCTGCTCGTTCATGAGCTGCACAAAACGCTCGACTGTCCCGCCTACGCCTTCGGCCAGCGCCATGGTCGCATCATTGCCAGACTGCACGATCATGCCTTTGATCAGGTCTTCAACCGGCACTTTCATCTTGGGATCGATGAACATGCGCGAGCCTGGCATTTTCCAGGCGCGCTCGCTGACCGGCAAGGTCTGCTTCAGATCGATTTTTTTGCTACGCAGGGCGTCAAACACAAGGTAGGCAGTCATCAGTTTGGTGAGGGATGCCTGCTCGATCGGGGAATCAACATCTTTTTCCGCCAGCACTTGATTGGCCGTGACGTCGAATAGCAAATACGACTTGGCCGCAATCTCAGGGGGTTGGGGGGCCTGGGCAGCAGCTGACAGGCAAGCCGTCAGCGCCAGGGCAAAAAATAGTTTTTTCATGTGAGAGAAAGTATCTGGAGAGGCAAGTTGACGGATGAAAGAGTCCGCAAATCTGCTATAATTTTAGGAGCTTTAAACGCATATTTTATGCGGGCCGAAATCTCAATTCAGCACAAGGAAGTGACACCTGTAACATCTCGCTTTAGGGCATCTCGCGCCAGCACCGGCGCAACAGTCTCAGCGCCCCATTCCGCGCGGCGAAAGTAGCCTCTCCACGACCTTGCCGTTTTTCAGGTGGGATTCGACGATTTCGTCAATGTCGTGTGCATCTACATAGGTGTACCAGACTGCTTCGGGGTAAACCACCGCTACCGGACCCGCCGCACAGCGGTCCAGGCAACCCGCTTTATTGACACGCACTTTGCCAGCCCCTGACAAGCCAGCTGCCTTCACTTGCGACTTGCAACGGTCAAAACCCTCCTGGGCCTGATGCCGGGCACAGCAGTCTTCGCCATTCTTGCGTTCGTTGAGACAAAAGAAGATATGTCTCTCGTAATACGACTCGGCTGGGGAAGGCCCTGCCTGGGTTTTCAACGACGCGCCGAACTCGGGTTTGTTTTCATTCATCGATCCATTTTAGTTTTTCGGCCCGCGCTTCCACATCGTTGCAAGGACATACACCAAAGTGGCATAGGGCCACAACCAGCCCAGCCATTGGGCCAACCCATTAAACCGGATGAAACGACCCTGCTCCCAGGAATGAAGTGTCTGGGCGAAGTAGGGGCTGGCCGGGGCCTGATTCAGCACGCTGAGGTAGATGCCCAGCGCCAGCAGAACCACGGCGGCATTGATTCGCTGGGGCAAAGTGGCCATCCCCAATGAAAGAATCAGGGCAGCGGCCAGACCCACTTGGGCCGGCAGCTCAAACCAGCCCCAAGCGTTGGCGGGCCCATAGCTCAAGGCCCATGACAGGGCCGTCACGGCAGTACCGACACCAACGACCAAAAAGGTGAAAAACACGCGGCGCGATGCTGAAGCAATGATGCTGTGACCCACCAGGCAAGGTATCAGCGCCCCAAGCATCACGCAGAGCATTTCGCCCAGCGGCACCAGCGGCTGCAGCTCGACCTCGCGTACCGGTAGCCAGTCCAGAAAAGGGGTGTCCAGCAAAAACTCGGCAAGAGCAGGCTCCAGCCGCTCGAGCACTTGGCCCAGACCCAGTGGCACCGCCACTGGGAACAACAAAGCAACCGGCCACAGGGCCAGCAAGACCAGGGCGGTGCGCGCATCGGCCACAAACCAACGGTCCCTCAGGCGGCCCCAACGGGAGATGGCGCCCATCCTTTCAAGCAGTTTTGCAATGACCGCGCCGACCCAGGCCCCTGCGACGTTCAGGGCGAAATCAACATTCGACGGCACCCGCGTTGGCAAGTAGCTTTGGAGCGCCTCCATCGACCCGGATACAGCGGCGGCCGCCAGAGTGGCCATGATCACCGCATTGCGGCCGCGACCGGTCCGCAAGGAAGCCAGCGCTAACAAAAACCCGAACGGCGCGTAGCCCACCATATTGATGGCCACATCGGCACCCGTCCAGTATTTGGGCAGCGGCTGCCAAAGGTAACCCCAAGGCATGATGCCCTGGTAGCGCCAGTCCGCGAACGGGAACAGGCTTGCATAAACAATCAGCCCCGCGTAAACAATTGCCAGCGGCCAGGCTGAGGTCTTGTGCATCCTGGTCCAAGGCTTCAGAAAGGCTTGACCACCGCCAGAATCACGGCGCCCAGCAGCAAGAGCACGGGGAGTTCATTGAACCAGCGGTACCAGACATGACTACGCTGACTTAGCCCCAGCGCCAGTTTTTTAAGTATGGCGCTGCAGGCATGGTGATAGCCCAGCACCAGAACGACGATGCCCAGCTTTGCGTGCATCCAGCCATTGCCTGGACCCCGACCTATACCGTAGCCTAGCCACAACCAGAGTCCGAAGCCCAACGCCGGCACGGCCAGAATCGTCGTAAAACGTAGTAGCTTTCGCGCCATCAGCAGGAGCCGGTCACGCTCTGCGACCGAGCCGGGCGCCACCATGGCCAGATTCACAAAAATCCGGGGAAGGTAGAACAGGCCGGCAAACCAACTGGCCACAAAAACGATATGAAATGACTTGACCCAAAGCATGGGCGAAGTGTAGCCCCCACGCTCCTCCGCTACACGGGTCGCTGCCCCCCA
>JANPAZ010000520.1:0-6043 GCA_031430225.1 Rhodoferax sp.
GCGGCAGGCATCAACAAGTGCTTTCAACTTGACCACATGGGCGATGGCCGCAGGATCGATCTTTTCGGGCTGGGCCTGCGGGTAGCGCGCGATGCTGACCGACTCACCCGGCAAGCCTGCCACCACTGACACTTTTTGCCACAGCTCTTCAGTGATGAATGGAATCACAGGGTGGGCCAGGCGCAGGATGCACTCCAGTGTGCGGATCAGCGTGCGGCGGGTGGCTCGCTTTTCGGCGTCGCTGCCGGTTTGAATTTGTACCATGGCAATCTCGAGGTACCAGTCGCAGAACTCATTCCAGACAAAGTCGTAAATGGTGCTGGCCACGTTGTCCAAGCGGTAATCGGCAAAACCCTTGGCGACATCCAGCTCGACTTGCTGCATGACGGAGCTGATCCAGCGATCAGCCTGGCTGAAGCGCATGTAGCCATGGAACGGGCCAGCCGCTTTGACGATGCTGCCGTTGGCATCAAGTTCCGGGGCGCTGCACTCCGCCTTGGTGTGTTCTTTCAGGCCACAGTCTTGCCCCTCGCAGTTCATCAGCACAAAGCGGGTGGCGTTCCACAGCTTGTTGCAGAAGTTGCGATAGCCTTCGCAGCGCTTGCTGTCGAAATTGATGCTGCGCCCCAGTGAAGCCAGCGATGCAAAGGTGAAACGCAACGCATCGGCCCCAAACGCAGGAATGCCGGTGGGGAACTCTTTCTCGGTGTTCTTGCGCACTTGGGGCGCGGTCTCGGGCTTGCGCAGACCTTCAGAGCGCTTGCCCAGCAGCGCGGGCAGGTCAATGCCGTCAATCAGGTCCACCGGGTCCAGCACGTTACCTTCCGACTTGCTCATCTTCTTGCCCTGCGCATCGCGCACCAGGCCGTGGATGTAGACATGCTTGAAGGGAACCTGGCCCGTGAAATGGGTGGTCATCATGATCATCCGGGCGACCCAGAAGAAGATGATGTCGTAGCCGGTGACGAGTACGCTGCTGGGCAGGTACAGGTTGTAGTCCGAAGTCGGGCTGTCATCCTGGTTTGGCCAGCCCATGGTGCTGAAGGGGACGAGGGCGGATGAATACCAGGTGTCCAGCACATCCTCATCGCGCGTCAACTTCTTGCCAGGTGCTTTAGCTTGCGCCTCGGCTTCATCACGTGCGACGTAGACCATGCCGTTTTCGTCGTACCACGCCGGAATCTGGTGGCCCCACCAAAGCTGGCGGCTGATACACCAGTCCTGAATGTTGTTCATCCACTGGTTGTAAGTGTTGATCCAGTTCTCGGGGACGAATTTGACTTCACCCGAGTGCACTGCATCGATGGCCTTTTGGGCAATGCTTTTGCCGGTGGGATCGGATTCGCTGACCTTGTTCATGGCCACAAACCACTGGTCGGTCAGCATGGGCTCCACGACCTGCCCGGTACGCGCGCACACGGGCACCATGTTCTTGTGTGGCACCGCTTTTTCCAGGAACCCCTGCGCTTCCAGGTCTTTCAACACCGCCTTGCGGCAGTCATAACGGTCCAGCCCCTGATACACCTTGGGGCCGTTCTCGTTGATCTTCGCGTCCAGCGTGAAGATGGTGATCAGTGGCAGCTTGTGGCGCTGCGCACAGGCGTAGTCGTTGAAGTCATGCGCGCCGGTGATCTTGACGCAGCCGCTGCCAAACTCGCGGTCCACAAAGTCGTCGGCGATCACGGGAATCTGCCTGTCGCACAGTGGCAGATCCACCATTTTTCCGATCAGGTGTTTGTAGCGGTCATCTTCAGGGTGAACCGCCAGCGCGCCGTCGGCCAGCATGGTTTCAGGTCGCGTAGTGGCAATGTGCATGCCGCGCATCGCTGTGCCATCAGCAGCGGTTTGCGGGCCATCGCTGAACGGGTACTCGATGTGCCACATGAAGCCTTCACGCTCTTCACTTTCTACCTCCAGATCGCTCACTGCGCTTTGCAGCACCGGGTCCCAGTTCACCAGGCGTTTGCCGCGGTAGATCAGGCCCTGCTCGTACAGGCGCACGAAGGTCTCTGTCACGGTTTTCGACAACTTGGGGTCCATCGTGAAGTATTCGCGACTCCAGTCCACGCTGTCGCCCATGCGGCGCATTTGTGTGGTGATGGTGTTGCCGCTTTTTTCCTTCCACTCCCAGACCTTGGCGACGAAGTTCTTGCGCGCCTCAGCAGGCGTAGGCCCCATGTCGTGGCGGCTGATGTTTTGCGCCTGCAACTGGCGCTCCACCACGATCTGCGTGGCAATGCCTGCGTGATCGGTGCCGGGCACCCATACGGTGTTGGCCCCCTTCATGCGGTGGTAGCGCGTGAGGCTGTCCATGATGGTCTGGTTGAACGCATGGCCCATGTGCAGTGTGCCGGTCACATTGGGGGGCGGCAGCTGAATCGCAAACGCGGCCTCGCCCGCCCGGGGGGCCTGGGAACCACGATACCCCGCCACGCCATAGCCTCGGCGCTCCCACTCTGGCCCCCAGTGCGCCTCCAGGGCAGCGGGCTCAAATGATTTGGAGAGGCTTTCAAGGCCAGGTTGGCTGGTTGGGGTCGTGGCTTCGGTCATGGTGGGTCTTTTGAAAGCAGAAACAAAAACGGCATCCCGCAGGATGCCGTTGTTCAGAAGGCAGGGAAGGCCCGATTTTATTCGACCTGATCCCTTGCCTTCATCTCGTTGTCTACTTTCTGCCCACCTCTTTTGCAACCTGCTTGCCCACCAGCGCGCCACCTGCTGCTCCAGCTGCCGTGCCTATGGTGCTGCCGCCGGTCAGCACCGAACCGACGACGCCGCCCACGACAGCACCAGACACGATGCCAATGTCTTGGCGCGATGGTGGGGACGAGCAGGCAGCCAGCGAACCACAGACGACCAGTGCACAAAAAACCTGTCTCATGAAATTCCTCGCAGTTGATAGACTGCCAGTGTGCCTGTTCACCGGGAATTTATAAGGAAATTGCCTGTAAGCCCACGTAACAATTGCATCAATAGCTATCAAAAATATAGCTAATATCAGATGCAGTGAATTTTAGTCAGGTAGCTTGCTTGCGGCCTCAATGCATTGGGCCAGCACCTTTGCGTCCCCTATCTGGTTGGCCAACAGCAAAATGAGCCGCGCATTGAGCAATTCAGACTGCTCGGGGGTCAGGCTGGTATGGGCGTCAAGCAATTGCTCGTAAAAGCCATCGGCGTCAGCCAGGTGCGGGTTGGTCTTCATGGGGACTCCTTCAGGCCCAGGGTCTGTTCAATGGCGTGCAACAAGTCTGCGTCCACCGTCTCACCCGTAGCCGCCAGGTAGCCATCGGGGCGCACCAAGGCCCAGGCGTGGCCGAAAACATGGCAGGCACCCTGCAAATGCCCATGGGGATCGATGACGTGTTCGGTGGCCTGCGCGCGGGCATCGAGTGCCAGAACCTGCACAAACCGAGCGGGTGCGTGCGCGGCAATTTGGCGGATCCTTTTGAGGCAGGCCGGCGACATATCGCCAAACACCAGCACCAGCATACGGCCTGCGGCCCAGGTTAGCAGATCATTCACCGTGCCTGCACTGCCATTCGCCCACCTGAAACCCACGTTTTGTACCGACTGCCCACCGGTACTTTGGCAAATGCCCGAGCGTGTGTAGGTGTTTGCCACGGCCATTCGACCGGTGTTGATCAATGATCGCGCAAACAGGTGCTGCTTGGCCAGGCTGATGGCGGCGTTGCGAAACACCCGCTCCATGCCATCCGCAGGGCGCAGAAATCGCGCTGTGCGGTTGGTGACCTGAACGTTTTGCTGCGCCGCCTCGCATCGTTCCTGGTCATAGCTGTCAAGCAAATCGGGGCTGGCCTGGCCCCGCAGCACGGCGGCGAGCTTCCAGGCCAGGTTGTCGGCATCGGCGACACCGGTGTTGCCACCGCGTGCACCAAACGGGCTGACGATTTTGGCGGTGTCACCCATGAAGAAAACACTGCCAACTCGCAACTTGTCGAGGCATTGGCTCTTGTAGGCATAGGGACCTACCCACACGATCTCGACCTCCACGTCCTTGCCGAACTGGCGCTGCAGACGCTCGCGCACCACGTCTTCGCGGCTCACTTGGTCGGGGTCGGCGTTGGGTGCCATCTGGTAGTCAATGCGCCAGACGTTGTCCGCCATCAGGTGCTGCCAGACGGCGCGATCTTCGTTGAAGGGGGCTTCAATCCAGGTATGGCGTTCTACCGGCGGATGTTTGGAAAATCGCACGTCGGCTATGCACCAGCGGTCGTCACCTTTTTTGGACTGCATCGTCGCGCCGACCCACTTGTGAAAAGGGGTGTGCGAGCCGCTGGCGTCAATCACATGGTCCGCGTCGATTTGATAGCTGCCAGCGGGTGTTTTAACGGTGAGCGTCGCGAAGTCAGCGGCCTGCTCAAAGGCGGTCACGCGGGAACTCCAGCGAAGGTCCACGTAGCCCAACGCCATAGCGCGCTCCACCAGGAAGCCTTCAATATAGAACTGTTGGATGTTGATAAACGGCGGCTGGCTCGACAGGTTGAAATTGGTTTGCTGGCGCAAGTCAAATGAATAAACCTCGGTGTCGCCCGCAAAAGTGCGCCCCACGCTCCACTGGATGCCTTTGGCGGCGATGCGGTCGTAAATCCCCAGCTTGTGAAAAATTTCGAGAGATTTTTGTGTGTAGCAGATGCCGCGCGACGACGCCCCTTTGACACCCACCGTGTTGTCTTCGTCCAGCAGCACGGCCTTGATGCCCAAGTGAGCCAGTGAGCATGCCAGCGTCAGGCCGGTGATGCCACCGCCCACGATGACGACAGCGTGACGAATGCGTTGGACGCTGCCCAATTCAGGCGGGACGACGAAGGGATATGCGGGCAGTTGGTAGCCCGAGCCCTGTGTGAACTCGTAGCCATTGGTAAAACCGGTTTCGGCATAGTCGCGGCCGGTAGCGGCTTTGAGGGTTTGCGCCATCGTGCGTATCTCCTGCTCAGTCTTGTTCTTGGGGTCTCATGTCGCCTTGGCGAATTCAGGCCGGTCATTTTGTTGCGGTTTGAGGACCTGTGGCGCTTTGCCTTCGGCGCGGTCTTTGCGCCATTGAGCCTTGCGCGCTGTCCATTCATCAAGGCGCGCATGAGCGGTCTTGCTCTCCTGCAGCATCTGGAACTCATCGGCCACTTGGGCAGAGAGTTCCAGGCGCACGCCATTGGGGTCGAAGAAATAGATACTCTTGAAGATATGGTGGTCCGTCACGCCCAGTACTTCGACACCTGCGGCCTGCAAGCGGGCCTTCATGGCTTCCAGCTCGGCCATGGTGTTCACGCGAAATGCAATGTGGTTCACCCAAAGCGGCGTGTTGGGTGAGGGCAGGGCAGCTTCATCATCGCCCAGATCGAAAAAGGCGATAAACGAACCATCCTGCAGCCGGAAGAAAAAGTGGGTGTAAGGGCAATATTCACCGGTGCTGGGTACGTAGTCGCTCTGAATGATGTGGTACATCGGCAAGCCCAGAATGTCTTCGTAAAAATGTCGCGTTTCTTCGGCATCTTTGGCCCGGTAGGCGAAGTGATGCAACTGCTGAATGGGCGCCGGGGCGGGCAAATTCAGCGCCAGGGTGCGAATATCTTTCAGAACGGCGGTCATGTAGCGCTCCAGTCGTTGGGGTTGAGTCTGCTTTAACGCGTGAGTTTAACAATGCGTAATCGATTTACTATAGCGTAATCAAAGTGCCTTGAAAACAGGCGAGCGCGAACCTGGCGCTTTGACCGCGGTGACCTAGGCATTGAAAAACGATATCCAGCTGAGTTGATTGATAGGCAATTCCAATTTGGGACATTGACGCAGCCAATTAGACGCCGTCATCTTCATGGACTACCCTACATCGGTCTTCGGTTGGGATGGGTTCATCCTGATTCGGAGCAAACGCGTTTGTTTTATCAACCACTAGGAGATTTCCATGGCAGCACTCAAAGGCTCCAAGACGGAAGACAACCTGAAAGCCGCCTTCGCAGGCGAGTCACAGGCCAACCGCCGCTATTTGTACTTCGCGAACAAGGCCGACGTCGAAGGCCAGCCAGACGTGGCA
>JANPAZ010000521.1:0-4182 GCA_031430225.1 Rhodoferax sp.
ACCGGGCCAATTTCGGCAACCCGCCCGGCGTACAACACGGCCACGCGGTCGCAGGTCTCGGCAATCACGCCCATGTCGTGGGTGATGAGCATCACGGCCGCACCGCGCTGCTTGCAGATGTTTTTAAGCAAAGTGATGATCTGCGCCTGGATGGAGACATCCAGCGCGGTGGTGGGTTCGTCTGCCACGATCAGTTTGGGTTCGGCGGCGAGTGCCAGCGCAATCACAACCCGCTGGCGCATACCCCCCGAGAACTGGTGGGGGTAGTGGTCAATGCGCTCGGCAGCGGCAGGAATGCCAGTGTCTTGCAGCAAGGAGATAGCCCTCGCCCGCGCTTCCTTGGGGCTCACGGGCAAGTGCGCCAATATGGTTTCGGTGAGTTGCGAGCCGATCGTGTTCAGCGGGTTCAACGAGGTGAGCGGATCCTGAAAAATGGCCCCGATGCGCCGCCCCCGAATGTGCCGCATGGCATCAAAATCCAGGTTGTCAATGCGTTGGCCTTCCAGAAGAATCTGCCCTCCCGCGATGCGCCCTGGCGGCTCCAGCAGGCCGATGATGGCGGCACCGGTGAGTGACTTGCCCGCACCTGATTCACCCACCACGCCCAGGATTTCGCCGGGGGCAATATCAAAGGAAATATCGTCTATGGCCCTTAATGTGCCGTGACGGCTCGGGAATTCAACGACAAGATTCTTGACCTGTAGAAGCGACATGCTGTGATTGAGTTTGGGTTATCGCAAACGAGGGTTGAGCGCATCGCGCAGCCAGTCGCCAAGCAGGTTCACGCTGAGCGAAATAGCAACCAGCATCGATCCGGGAAACACGGTAATCCACCATTCTCCGGAAAACAAAAAGTCTTTGCCCACGCTGATCAAGGTGCCCAGCGACGGTGATGTGGGCGGCGCACCCACACCCAAAAATGACAGTGTGGCCTCGGTGATGATGGCCGTGGCGACTTGAATGGTGGCCAGCACCATCACCGGCCCCATGACGTTGGGCAGCACGTGGCGGCGCATGATGCGCAGACTCGACACACCCGTCACCCGTGCGGCCTGCACGTATTCTTTGTTGCGCTCGACCATGGTCGTGCCGCGTACCGTGCGCGCGTACTGCACCCAGCCCGTGAGCGTGATCGAAATGATCAGGACGCCAAATGCCAGCGATGAAGTCGCGTTGGGAAACAGGGCGCGCCCTACGCCCGCAATCAGCAAGGCAATCAGGATGGGCGGAAACGACAGCATCACGTCGCACAGGCGCATCAGTGCCGTATCGACCCAGCCACCCAGAAAGCCTGACAGCAGGCCCAGCGAGACGCCGACCACCATCGACAAGATGACCGACGCAAACCCCACCACGAGTGAGATACGCGCGCCGTACATCAGCGCCGACAAAATATCCCGGCCCTGGCTGTCAGTACCCAGCAGGTATTTGGTTGTGCCTTTGTCGGTCCAGGCCGGAGGCAGTCGCGAATCGCCCAACTCCAGCGTGGCCAGGTCAAACGGGTTGTAGGGCGCTACCCAGCCCGCGAACACCGAGCAAAAGATGCAGACCAGCGCCACCACCGCCGCCCCGATAGCGAGCGGCGAATTGCGAAAGCTGTACCCAACGTCGCCCTCCCACCATCGGGCCAGCCAGTTCTTCATGCGCTTGGTTGCTCTGTTTGTCTATTTGGTGATCTTGACGTATTTCCACGGCATTTCATTGCCGGGCTGTTGCACCATCTGCACGTTTTTCTTCACGCCCCAGTTCAGCGCTTGCTGGTGCAAAGGAATGTGACCCACATCGTCCTGATGCAGCTTGATGGCTTCGCGAATCATGGCCATGCGCTTCTTCACGTCAGTCTCGGAGGCCACCTGGGAGGTGATTTCATCGATTTTCGCATTGCTGTAGGCACCCAGGTTGAACTGGCCGCGCCCGCCGTCACCGGGTGACGACAGGATTGGGTACATCACGTTATGCGCGTCCACTGTGCTGGATGTCCAGCCCAGCATGTAAAAGCTGGTGTCGCGGCGCAAAATCTTGGGGAAGTAGGTGCCCTTGGTTTCGGCTTCCAGGTTGATCTTGACGCCCACGCGGGCCAGGTTTGCCGCCACGGCCTGGCAGATGGCGGCGTCGTTCACATAGCGGTCGTTCGGGCAATTGAGCTTGACTTCAAAGCCCGATGGGTAACCGGCGTCAGCCAGCAGCTTTTTGGCGCCTTCCGGGTCAAAAGGCAGGCGTTTGGCAAGGTCGGGCGCAAAGCCGTTGACTTCGGGAGGCAGCATCTCTGCATTGGGCGTCGCTGCACCGCGCATCACGTTCTTGATGATGCCGTCCACGTCGATGGCCTGGTAGAAGGCCTGGCGCACGCGCTTGTCCTTGAAGGGGTTTTTACCCTTCACGTTGGAGAACTGCAACTCGTCGCGCTTTTGGTCCATGCCCAGGAAAATGATGCGCAACTCGGGGCCTTGCATGACTTTGAGGTTGGCATTGCCCTTGATGCGGTCCACGTCCTGCACGGGCACCGGTTCAATCACGTCCACTTCACCCGAGAGCAGGGCCGCCACGAGGGTGCTGGCATTGCCAATCGGCGTGAACACCACTTCATCGACGTTGCCATCCAGCGTGGTGTCCCAATAGTTTCCATTGCGCGAGAACGTGGTGCGCACATTGGGTTGGCGCTCGCGGGCGCGGTAGGGGCCCGTGCCATTGGCCCGGAAAGACGCGGCGTTCTCAATGCCCTTGCGGCGGTCTACCGGCTTGGTGGCCTGGTTGTCTTCGCACCATTTTTTGCTCATGATCAACAGGCCCGTCAGCAGGTCGGGCAGGATGGGAAAGGGCGACGACGTCACGATGTCAAGCGAATGGTCGTTGATCTTCTTGATTTCCTTGATGATGCCGACGTAGCTCTTCATATCGGAGCCCGCATCGCGCGCGCGCTCGACGTTGAAGATCACGTCGTCAGCCGTGAAAGGTGTGCCGTCATGAAACTTCACGCCTTTGCGCAAATTGAACCGCCACACGGTGGGCGCGGTCTGCTTCCAGTCGGTGGCCAGAGACGGCGTGAGCTTGTAGTTGCGGTCCCGGTCCACCAGCGAGTCAAACACGTTGCGCAGAACGGTCAGCTGCAACGATTCATTGAGCGAATGGGGGTCGAGAGACAACGCATCGCCCTGATTGGCGATCTTCAGGGTAACGGCCGATGCTACAAAACTTGTAGCTGTCAGCGCAATGGCTACGAGGGAAGATAGCGTATTTTTCTTAAATTTCATGAAGATCTCCTGTTGAAAATAGGTACACATAAAAAGTGGCGCACAACCAAGTTGAACTACCGGGTCGCATTCAAGGGCATGCCCTGTTCTACCAGACTGGCATGCAGGGCTGAACCCAGCGGCAAAATTTCGTCATTGAAGTCGTAGCGGCTGTTATGCAGAAAGCAGCTTCCCATTCCGCCTTTGCCGTCAGCGTCTACTTCGCCTTGGCCAATACGCAAGTAGGCACCCGGTTTGGCCTGCAGCATGAAAGAAAAGTCTTCTGCGCCCATGCTGGGCTCCAGGTCGCGCACGACGCGGGCGGCACCCACCAGACTCTCCGCCACGTCACCGGCAAAACCGGCTTCGATTTCGGTGTTGATCGTGGCCGGGTATTTGCGCTCGTAGGTGACCCTGGCGGTCGCGCCAAACCCCAGGGCAATGGCACTGCACAGTTCACTCAGCCTGCGCTCCACCAGGGCTTGCACCGCCGGGCTGAACGTGCGCACGGTGCCTACCAGCGTGGCTTCGCCGGGAATGACACTCATGGCACCAAGCTCACCAGCGTGCACGGCACAGATGCTGATGACGGCATTGTCCAGTGGCCGAACATTGCGCGACACAATGCTTTGTACCGCCGTGATGATGTGTGCGCCCACCAGCACCGGGTCAATGGTGTTGTAGGGGTGTGCCCCGTGCCCGCCCACGCCGGTGATGTCAATGGTGATCTTGTCGGCGGCTGCCATCATGGGGCCGGGATTGATGCCAATCACACCGGGTCGCATGGCGGGCCAGTTGTGCATGCCATAGACCGAATCAACCGGAAAACGCTCGAAAAGTCCATCTGCAATCATGGCCTTGGCGCCCGCGTAGCCCTCTTCTCCAGGCTGGAATATCAGCACCGCAGTACCGTCAAAGTTGCGGGTCTCCGCCAGGTAACGTGCCGCGCCCA
>JANPAZ010000522.1:0-15808 GCA_031430225.1 Rhodoferax sp.
GCTCTGACCACGACGGATGTCGCCGGCGGCAAATACTTTGGGTACATTGGTGGCGTACCCACCGGTGAAGTCAGTGCTTGCTTTGGCATTACCGCGCGCATCCTTGTCCACCCCAAAGGCTTCCAGCACGGTGGCAACCGGGTTCACGAATCCCATGGCCAGCAGCACGAGGTCAGCCTTGTAGGTTTTTTCGGTCCCGGCGACTTCGACCATCTTTCCGTCTTTAAGCTCAATTTGCACGGTCTTCAGGCCTGTGACCTTGCCCTTTTCACCGAGGAATTCCTTGGTGGAAATGGCAAACGCGCGCTCGCACCCTTCGTCATGGCTGGAACTGGTGCGCAGCTTGATGGGCCAGTATGGCCAGGTCATGGGACGGTTTTCTTCAACCGGCGGCTGGGGCATCACCTCAAACTGGGTCACGCTTGTGGCACCGTGGCGATTACTGGTGCCCACGCAGTCGGAACCGGTATCTCCGCCCCCGATGACGATGACATTTTTACCGTCAGCACGAAGCTGGCCCTTGAGCTTGTCACCCGCATTCACCTTGTTTTGTTGCGGCAGGAACTCCATGGCGAAGTGAATGCCATCCAGGTCACGGCCCGACACCGGCAGATCGCGTGACTGCTCGGAGCCGCCGGTCAGCACCACCGCATCAAAGTCTTTTTGCAGTTGCGCGGGTGTGATGGTTTCTTTGGCCCAGTTGGTGACTTTGGAGCCTTTCGGCAATTCACCCACCATCACACCCGTGCGAAAGACTACGCCTTCTTTTTCCATCTGCGACACGCGCAGATCAATGTGGGTCTTCTCCATCTTGAAGTCGGGGATGCCGTAGCGCAGCAGGCCGCCCACCCGGTCATTTTTTTCGAACAGCGTGACATCGTGGCCCACACGGGCCAGCTGCTGGGCTGCCGCCATCCCTGCGGGGCCAGAGCCAACTACCGCCACTTTTTTGCCCGTCCTGTGCTTGGGCGGACGGGGCTGCACCCAGCCCTCATGCCAGGCGCGGTCGATGATGGCGTGCTCAATACTTTTGATGCCCACCGCATCGTCATTGACGTTGAGTGTGCAGGCCGCTTCGCAGGGTGCGGGGCAGATGCGGCCGGTGAACTCGGGGAAGTTATTGGTGCTGTGCAGCACGTCAATCGCGTTCTTCCAGTCCCCCTTGTAAACAAGGTCGTTGAAGTCGGGAATGATGTTGTTGACCGGACATCCGCTATTACAAAACGGCGTACCACAATCCATGCAGCGAGCTGCCTGCTTGTTGGCCTGGGCATCGTCCAGACCCACTACAAATTCCCTGTAATTCTTGAGTCGCTCGGTCACCGGCTTATAGCCTTCTTCGATGCGCTCAAACTCCATGAAGCCTGTCATCTTGCCCATGATTTATTCCTTGAATAGCTTGTGTGTTCCGACGGATAAGGTCAACTTATTTTGCAGGGGATGCTACTTTTTTTGTAGCTAACTGTTCAGTTTTTACCTGGGCAGAAGCGTTCTTTACTTCATTTTTAGCAGCGGCAGGCACCTTTCGGGCTGCCATTTCACCCAGCGCCCGCTTGTACTCGTTCGGGAACACCTTGACGAACTTGCCCCGCGACTCGGCCCAGGTGTCCAGCAGCTCGCGCGCCCGCCTACTACCGGTCCAGCGGTTGTGGTCTTCCAGCAGTTTTTTCAGCTGCGCTTCATCCGACAGACCACCGTGCCAGATCGCCTTCTTCTGGGTGTCTTCCTGCTCGGAAGTCGTAACCACCTTGTCCAGCGAAACCATGGCGGTGTTGCAGCGTTTGGCGAACTGGCCATCCTCGTCATAGACGTAGGCAATACCACCACTCATGCCTGCGGCAAAGTTGCGCCCGGTCTTGCCCAGCACAACCACAGTACCGCCAGTCATGTACTCGCAGCCATGGTCACCCGTACCTTCGACGACCGTAGTCGCACCCGACAATCGCACGGCAAAGCGCTCACCGGCCACGCCACTGAAGAACGACTCCCCGCTGGTAGCACCGTACATCACTGTGTTACCCACGATGGTATTGCGAATGGCGTCGCCACGGAAATCAATGCTGGGTCGCACCACGATACGGCCACCGCTCAGACCCTTGCCGGTGTAGTCATTCGCATCACCGATCAGATACAGCGTGATGCCTTTGGCCAGGAACGCACCAAACGACTGGCCACCCGTGCCTTCCAGCTGGATGCGAATGGTGTCGTCGGGCAGGCCTTCAGGCCGGGCCTTGGTCAACGCGCCAGACAACATGGCGCCGAGTGAACGGTTCACGTTGCGGGCTACTTCCATGAACTGGACGCGCTCCCCACGCTCAATGGCGGGACGTGATTTTTCAATCAGTACGTTGTCCAGCGATTTCGCCAGACCATGATCCTGGTTCTCGGCATGGAACCGCGACACATCAGCAGGCACATTGGGCTGCGCAAACAGGCGACCAAAATCGAGGCCCTGCGCCTTCCAGTGGGCCACACCTTTGCGGGTGTCCAGCAAATCGGCACGGCCAATCAGGTCGTCAAATTTGCGAATGCCCAACTGAGCCATGATCTGCCGCACTTCTTCGGCAATGAAAAAGAAGTAATTCACGACGTGCTCAGGCTTGCCGCTGAATTTCTTGCGCAGAAGTGGGTCTTGTGTGGCTACGCCTACCGGGCAGGTGTTCAGATGACACTTGCGCATCATGATGCAGCCTTCAACCACCAGAGGTGCGGTGGCAAAGCCGAATTCGTCGGCACCCAGCAGTGCACCGATAGCGACGTCACGGCCGGTTTTCATCTGGCCGTCTGCCTGCACGCGGATACGGCTGCGCAGACGGTTCAGAACCAGGGTCTGCTGCGTCTCGGCCAGACCAATTTCCCAAGGGCTACCCGCATGCTTGATGGATGACCAGGGCGATGCACCCGTGCCGCCGTCATGGCCCGCAATCACCACGTGGTCGCTCTTGCATTTGGCGACGCCAGCTGCAATGGTGCCCACACCAATTTCACTCACCAGTTTGACGCTGATGCTCGAATGCGGGGACACGTTTTTCAGATCATGAATCAGTTGCGCCAGATCTTCAATCGAATAAATATCGTGGTGCGGCGGCGGTGAAATCAGGCCCACACCCGGCACACTGTGGCGCAGCTTTCCGATGTAATCAGACACCTTGCCACCAGGCAGTTGACCGCCCTCGCCGGGTTTGGCACCCTGCGCCATCTTGATCTGGATCTGGTCGGCACTGCTTAAATATTCCGCCGTGACCCCAAAACGGCCCGATGCCACCTGCTTGATACGCGAACGAAGTGAGTCTCCATCCTGCAGTGGGATGTCCACTTCAACCACGTCATGACCGATGATGTCGGCCATGGTCTGGCCCTGCTTGATGGGGATGCCTTTGAGCTCCTGGCGATATCGGGCCGGGTCTTCGCCGCCTTCGCCGGTGTTGCTTTTACCGCCGATCCGGTTCATCGCAATCGCCAATGTGGCATGGGCCTCTGTGCTGATGGAGCCGAGGGACATGGCACCTGTGGCAAAGCGCTTGACGATCTCTTTGGCCGACTCCACTTCGTCCACGGGGATCGCCTTGGCAGGATCGATCTTGAATTCAAACAGGCCACGCAACGTCATGTGGCGGCGGCTCTGGTCGTTGATGAGCTGGGCGTATTCCTTGTAAGTGTTCCAGTTGTTGGCACGTGTGCTGTGCTGCAATTTTGCAATGACGTCGGGCGTCCACATGTGCTCCTCACCACGCACGCGCCAGGCGTATTCGCCGCCGGCATCGAGCATGTTTGCGAGAACGGGATCTTCGCTGAAGGCCGCCTTATGCATGCGAATGGCTTCCTCGGCAATCTCGAAGACGCCGATGCCCTCCACACGGCTTGGGGTACGGGTGAAATATTTGTCGATGGTGTCGCTGTTAAGACCAATCGCCTCAAACAACTGCGCACCGCAATAGCTCATGTAGGTGCTCACGCCCATTTTCGACATAATCTTGGACAAGCCTTTGCCCACCGCCTTGACGTAGTTGTAGACCGCCTTGTCAGCGCTCAAGTCACCCGGCAGGTCCTTATGGATGCTGGCCAGCGTTTCCATGGCGAGGTACGGGTGAACCGCTTCTGCGCCGTAGCCGGCGAGCACACCAAAATGATGCACCTCGCGCGCCGTACCCGTCTCAACAACCAGACCCGCGGTGGTGCGAAGACCTTCACGTACCAGGTGCTGGTGTATGGCAGACAGCGCCAACAACGCGGGAATCGCCACCTGGGTGGGACTCAAGGCCCGGTCGCTGATGATGAGAATGTTCTTGCCACTCTTGATGGCATCCACGGACTCTGCGCACAGTGATGCCAGCTTGGCTTCCACACCCTCATGCCCCCATGCCAGCGGGTAGGTGATGTCCAGCGTGTAACTGCGAAACTTGCCCTGTGTGTACTTCTCGATATCACGCAGCTTGGCCATGTCGGCAAAGTCGAGAATAGGTTGCGCCACTTCCAGTCGCATCGGCGGATTGACCTGGTTGATGTCCAACAGGTTGGGCTTGGGGCCAATGAAGGACACCAGGCTCATCACGATGGCTTCGCGGATCGGGTCAATCGGCGGGTTGGTCACCTGCGCAAACAGCTGCTTGAAGTAGTTGTAAAGCGGTTTGTTTTTGTCGGACAGTACAGCCAGCGGGCTGTCGTTGCCCATGGAGCCAATGCCCTCCTCTCCATTTGCCGCCATAGGGGCCATCAGGAACTTGATGTCTTCCTGGGTGTAACCAAAGGCCTGTTGGCGGTCGAGCAGCGTCACGGTACTCTCGCTGGCAGAAGCCGGCTCACCGCCGCTGCTGCCGCCCACCACGTCATCCAGACGGATGCGCAGGTTCTCGATCCACTGCGTATAGGGCTTGCTGTTGGCCAGCGTGGCCTTTAGCTCTTCGTCATCGATCATGCGGCCCTGTTCCAGGTCGATCAGGAACATCTTGCCGGGCTGCAGGCGCCACTTACGCACGATTTTGTTCTCGGGCACAGGTAGCACCCCAGACTCCGAACCCATGATGACTAAGTCATCGTCGGTGATGCAGTAGCGTGAAGGACGCAGGCCATTGCGGTCCAGCGTGGCACCGATCTGGCGGCCATCGG
This sequence comes from Rhodoferax sp., assembly GCA_031430225.1. Classification (GTDB taxonomy): domain Bacteria; phylum Pseudomonadota; class Gammaproteobacteria; order Burkholderiales; family Burkholderiaceae_C; genus JANYCG01. Next base: position 5,107 of record JANPAZ010000522.1, read on the forward strand.
TGAACACGATAGACGCTGGGCCATCCCAGGGCTCCATCATTGCGGCGTGGTACTCGTAGAACGCCTTGCGGCGGGGGTCCATGTTGGTGTGCTGCTCCCATGGCTCCGGGATCATCATCATCACCGCCTGGCTGATGGGGTAGCCCGACATCGTGAGCAATTCCAGGCAGTTATCAAATGTGGCCGTGTCGGACTGGTCAGCAAAGCTAATGGGGTAAAGCTTTTGCAAATCACTGCCCAGTACCGGTGAGGCCATCACGCCTTCGCGTGCCTTCATCCAGTTGTAGTTACCCTTGACGGTGTTGATTTCGCCGTTATGAGCGACATAGCGATAAGGGTGGGCCAGCGGCCACTCGGGGAATGTGTTGGTGGAAAAACGCTGGTGCACCAAGCCCAGGGCCGACACGCAACGCACATCTTCCAGATCCTTGAAGTACACGCCGACCTGATCAGCCAACAGCAAGCCTTTGTAGACCACGGTACGGCTGCTCATGCTGGGCACGTAATACTCCTTGCTGTGGGTCAGCTTGAGCGCCTGAATATTGGCACTGGCGGTTTTGCGGATGACATACAACTTGCGCTCCAGCGCGTCCTGCACGATCACGTCGTTGCCACGACCAATGAAAACCTGCTTCAAAATGGGCTCTTTTGCACGCACCGTCGGCGACATGGGCATGTCGCGGTTCACCGGAACATCGCGCCAACCCAGCAACACCTGGCCTTCGGCTTTGATGGCCCGCTCCATCTCCTGTTCGCAGGCCAGGCGGGAGGCATGCTCTTTGGGCAAGAAAATCATGCCCACACCATATTCACCAGGCGGTGGCAACGTCACACCTTGGGTTGACATTTCTTCGCGGTAGAGCGCATCCGGCAACTGGATCAAAATGCCCGCTCCGTCGCCCATGAGCTTGTCCGCTCCCACCGCGCCTCGGTGGTCAAGATTCTCAAGAATCTTCAGCGCGTTTTTCACGATGTCATGCGACTTGATGCCCTTGATGTGGGCCACAAAGCCGACTCCGCATGCGTCATGCTCGTTGTCGGAAGAATACAAACCGTTTTGTTGGAGATACTTGATCTCTGCAGCCGTAGTCATGGCGCACTCCTAAAGAAATCCACGTGGGGAAGAGAGTTTAGTGCACTGCAACAACAATGCCAAGCAGAATAATTGGGGTCAGATTCCAATTAATAACTGACCGGACTTGAAACCAATTAATTGGGGACAAATCAAAAATAATAGCTAACTGTGCTTATTTGATGTGGGCATTAGTACGAATTGGTTACTTATTCTGATCTAACAAAGGCCGCCCGGCTGAGGCTTTGGTGACTCGACGCGGTGTTTGTTTTTGCAGACTTTCGACAAAATCACTCTCGCCCAACGCCCAGCCGCGCAAGGCAGACTGCGTCAAATCGGCCTCCTGTTGGTCAGAAACCCCTGCACGCACCAAATCGGCGTATGCGACCTCCCTGGCAAAGGGCGTGTTGCCCAACTGCCAATACAGCGGGTGTGGCGTGATCAATTTGTCTGGTCGAACACCGGCATAGTGCCCATAGCTCGACCACGGATAGTCTTGAGCCTGCGCCGCCAAACCCGCACGCACGGGGTTCAGGTCGATATAGACCATGCAAGCCAACAGGTAGCGATCCGTTTGAATGAGCGTGGACTTGTAGCGCCCCTCCCACAGCGTGCCAGTGCGGCCTTGCGAATCGTTGAAGTACCGAACATAACTGCGCCCCACAGCCTGCATCAACTGCGGCAGGCCCTGCGCTATTTGGGGCGTGGCCAGCAGATGAAAGTGGTTGGTCATCAGCACATAGGCATGAAGAGCTACGCCAAACCTTTCAGCGTTGTCACGAAGCAAGCCTAGCAAAACCTCATGGTCCGCGATTGACGCGAAAATATTTTGTCGGTTGTTGCCTCGCTGGATGACGTGGTGCGGGTAGCCAGGTAGTGTGAGGCGGGGAAGGCGGGCCATGCGGAGTTTGGGAGAGTCCGCACGATGATAATGGGGTTCTGACCCCGATTAAGCCTTGAATCTGATCGATTTATCGCTGTAACAGCCCGCCCAACATCCCCATCAAATCACCCGAATCGCCCAAGCCACCCTGCGGCGCCTGGCCACTCGGCGTGAGTTTGTCAATCAGACCAGGAAGCATTTGGGCCAGTTGATCGGCCACATCGCCCTGATTCATTCCCAACTTGGCGGCAATGTCGCCCATCATGTCTCCACCCATGACCTGACCGAGTTGGTCACCTGAAATAGGGGCGTTATGACCGTTGTCAACCCAGGACTTGATGACATCTCCCATACCTGCCTGGTTGAACTTTTCCATCAAACCACCCAGGCCACCGATCTGACTGTCGTTCCCCAGCATGCCAGCGACCACAGGCAACAAAGCCCCCAGGCTGCCCAGATTTCCCAGACCACCACCTTGTGATTGCTGGTTTCCCCTCATCATGGCACCCGCCGCGCCCAGAACCGAATCCAGTAAACCCATAGCAATCTCCTTAAGTTAGATAGTTGTCAAATTCAAACTGTTTGATGCAGTTTTAATCTACCAAACTATCAAGGCAAAAGTGCGACTTGGATTCCGGCGAAAGTAAAACTTTCAACGTTCAATTTGCGACGTCCATGTCGGCATCGAAGGTTGGCATTTTGAAACGTGACAAGGCCAGCGATGCAATGCCAAACTCGTCTAGCAGGGCTTGCAATCGCTGGGCTGATGCGCGTTTTTTTTGACCGGTATAGCGGGCAATAATCAGCTCGTTTTTCAGGCTGTGCTCCCAACCCACCAACTCGGTCACGGTCACCTGGTAACCCCAGGATTCAAGGTACAGGCAGCGAAGCACGTTGGTGATCTGACTGCCCATCTCGCGCGTGTGAAGCGGGTGTCGCCATAGCTCGGCCAGCGGCGTTCGGTTCAGACTCAGCGCCTTGGTGCCACTCAGCGCGCGGGCCACTTCAGCCTGGCAACAGGGCACCAGCACCATGAAGCGGGCATGCTTTTGAAGGCCGAAGGCAATGGCATCGTCGGTGGCGGTGTCACAAGCGTGCAGCGCTGTGACGACATCAATGCGCGATGGCAGTTCAGTCGAATTTGCGGAATCTGCCACGCTGAGGTTGAGGAAAGACATTCGCTCAAACCCCAGGCGCTGGCTCAATTCACGGGACTTTTTCACCAGTTCAGGGCGGGTTTCAATGCCATAAATATGTCCCGTTTTCAGTGGCCCCGCCTTCTTGGATTTAAAAAACAGGTCGTAGATGATGAAACCCAGGTACGACTTGCCTGCACCATGGTCTGCAAGCGTGGCCCCGGCCCCGGAATCCGGTAGCTCCAACAGCAGCTTTTCAATAAACTGGAACAGGTGATACACCTGCTTGAGCTTGCGCCGAGAATCCTGGTTGAGCTTGCCCTCGCGGGTGAGGATGTGAAGCTCTTTCAGCAGTTCAATGGACTGCTCCGGCCGGATATCGCTGGCCAGTGGCGAGGGATCTGGCGCTCCGGCACTCGAAGCGTTTTTGTTTTTGACTTTGGCGTTCATGGCTCGATCTTGCCATGCGGCCCTACGTCCAACGCGGCCCAGCCGTCTTGACCGAGGTCAGTGAGTGTTCTCATGTTCTTCTCAAAAATATCTTCCGCCTGCGCAAAGGCCTCAACTGCGCGGTCAATGCTGTCTTCGCGCAGCAAATGCAGAATGGGGTACGGCGCGCGATTGGTGAAATTGGTGATGTCATCGGGTGCCGTGCCGGCAAACTGAAATTGGGGATGAAAGCTGGCAATTTGAATCACACCTTCCAGGTCCAAATCTGCCAACACGCCCTCCGCCTGGCCCAGGAAGTCATTGAAGTCCAGAAACTCCTGCAAACAACCTGTTGCTATTAAAAGTGTAGTGTCGCGTGCCGATGAATCGAGGGCCACAAGGCTTTTTAACTCATATTTAAGCGCATCAAGCAGGTTCTGAGTGTCTGGCGCCTGGCTCACGGCATAGTGAATCTGCCCTTTCACATGAACAGCCTTGGCAAAGGGGCACAGGTTCAAGCCGATAACAGCGCGCTCCAGCCATTGACGGGTGTCGGCGATCGCCAATGCCGTCCAATCGGCAGAATCAGATGGCAGTTGCATCTTTCGTTCTCTGAATTTGTTTACCAATGTGGCGGGCAAGGCACAGGCCCAAAATAGCGCAGGTTGAAGTAACAAGCCATGTCCATTGCCATCCCCCTGCCCTGCTGGCCACCCAAGCCACGAGGGGAGGCCCACTGAACTGCCCAAATGCGGACCATTGCTGCATCCAGCCGACCGTTGTGGACACGGTATCTTTGCCCGGAGCCAATGCAACGGACAAGGAAAAGAGAGTCCCGGGAATCAAGCCCCCCACCAGGGAAAACAAGAGAATGGCCACGTAGCGGACGATTGGAATCAGTCCAAAGGTATCGGCAGAATTCTGCTGGGCAGCCAATGGTGCAGAGAGGGGTACATAAGCGACAAATGCCGTCAATCCCATGACACAGAAGCCGACATACAAAAGTGATTGCGGTTGCAAGTTGCGGCTGAGCAGCCGACCGGAGGCCACGTTGCCAATCGCGTTGACGGCGGCGGCTAGCGCGGTCAACCAGGCTGTGGAAGTACTTGAGAACCCTGCCTGCGCGTAAATGGATGGCAAAAAACCCACCACTGCGATCCATTGACCCGAATACATGGCAAAGCTCAAGGCGATCAACCAGGGTCCGCGTGCAGTCAAAGTCTGGTGTAGTCGAAGCTTCCATTTTATTTGTATTGCATTGCCCACATTCGACGTTCCAGCTGGAACCATCCGCCAAAGCAGCAACGCCATGGCGAAAGAAACAACTGAGAGCCCCCACCACAAAGACTGCCAACCCGCCAGCAGGATCACGAGTGGGCCAAATAGAAGGGCGAGTGTGGTTGCCAATGGCATATAGGTACCCCAAACGCCCAACACGCTTCCCAGACGGCGGGGAACCACAAGTTGCCGGATCAACGCCGGCGCAGGAGTGCAGACCAACAAAAACCCGGCACCTTCGACAACGCGAAATGCCAGCAAGGTTGCAGCGCTATCGGTGCACCCCCCAAAGGCACTTGCGGAAAATAGCAATGTAAGCCCTGTCATCATGCAGCGTTTGAGCCCGATACCGTCGGCCAACAAACCGACGGCCAGGCCAAGTGTCATACCCGCAAGTTGCACTACGGCCACCAAAAAGCCCGCTTGAAGAAGGCTGATTTGCAGCAATTCGCGCAGGACAGGCAACGCGGGAAACAGTTTGGCCACGTGCAAGGCTGCGCTTACCCCTGCCAATATGACGATTGCCGCCGGGACAACGCTCTGATCAGCTTGTGGCGCCGCCGACCTCATGTAAGCAGTCGTTTGCCCGTCAATCGCTCATGCTCGCGCCCGGCGAAACGATCAGTCATACCCGCAATGTAATCGGCTACGACTCGTACGACTGCGTCCGGCGAATCTTCCAAATCGCGTGCGGCATCAGCGCGAGCCCAAAAGCCCACCTGCATTTCCTTTGGGGAGCCAAGATAAGCGTTGAATAGGTCAGTCACCACACATCTGGCATGCCCCGTCATTTCCATAACCTTGGGGTGACGATATAGCTTGTGCAAGAGGAATTTTTTGAGTGCCGCTGACTTCAAACGCATCTCTGGACTGAACATCAACAAAGGCCTCATGCCACGCGCCGCATCAGCACTTGAGGGCGCGCTTTGCCCCAACGCTCCCTGTGTCGCCAAAATCACGTCATAGACTTGGGCACTGAGCATGCGCCGAATCGACTCATACAAAAGACGCCGACCCTGGATAGCGGGGTTCAAGTCCCTCAAATGGGGGTGTTCAGCCAGTGTTTCGCGTCGAAAGTCTTCAAACAGGGGGACATCCTGTAACTGCTCAAGCGAAATCAATCCGGAACGGACACCGTCGTCAATGTCGTGCGCGTTGTAGGCGATTTCGTCAGCCAGATTGCATAGCTGCGCTTCAAGGCTGGGCTGGGTGTGGTTCAGGAAACGTAAAGCCACACCAGTGGTGTCTGAGGTAGAAAGTTTTTCAGCATTGGCACGCGAACAATGCTTGAGGATGCCTTCGCGGGTCTCAAAACTGAGATTAAGACCATCAAACAAAGGGTAACGCTGTTCCAGGTGGTCGACCACACGAAGGCTTTGTAGGTTGTGTTCAAAGCCGCCGTGTTCGCGCATGCATTCATTCAATGCATCCTGACCGGCATGTCCAAATGGGGTATGGCCCAAATCATGCGCCAATGCAATGGCTTCGACCAGATCTTCATTCAGCGCCAAAGAGCGGGCGATAGACCGACCCAACTGCGCCACTTCCAGTGAATGGGTAAGGCGCGTGCGAAACAGATCGCCTTCATGGTTCAGGAACACCTGGGTCTTGTAGACCAGCCGCCGAAAGGCTGTTGAGTGGACAATCCGGTCCCGATCCCTCTGGTACTCAGTGCGGGTTGGCGCAGGTGCTTCTGCGAACCTGCGACCACGCGAATAGGCTGGATCGCACGCAAAGACAGCGAGTTGACCCGACTCAGTCACAGCAGGCATCAATGACTTCGCGCACCAAAGCGTCCGGCGCACTTCGCACAGACGCTTTGCCAGGTCCGTCAATAACGACGAACTTGATTTCGCCAGCCTCTGCCTTTTTATCAATGCGCATGTGGGCAAGATAGGCCTCCGCATTGCCGACGACTGCACTCTCTCCACTCATTGGCAAGTGCGGACCTCGAATTGGCAAGCCTGCTCTTTGAATCAACGCCGTAATTCGCTGCAACATGACGGCATCCAACAAACCCAGTCGATACGACAGATTCGAGGCCATGACCATGCCGCATCCCACTGCTTCGCCATGCAGCCACTGACCAAAGCCCAACCCCGCTTCAATCGCGTGACCAAAGGTATGACCAAAATTGAGAATGGCGCGCAGCCCATAATCACGTTCGTCTTGCGCGACCACCTTGGCTTTAATTTCACAACTGCGTTTGACAGCAAAGGCCAGGGATTGCGGATCCCGCGCCAACAGAGATTCAATATTGGCCTCGATCCAATCGAAGAATGCCATGTCTGCGATCGGTCCATATTTAATGATTTCCGCAAGTCCCGCACTGAGTTCCCGGGGCGGTAAGGTATTGATCGTACCGAGGTCGCAGACCACCTTGAGTGGTTGGTAAAACGCCCCGATCATGTTCTTGCCCAAGGGGTGATTGATGGCAGTTTTTCCACCTACTGAGGAATCCACCTGCGCCAACAGTGTCGTTGGTATCTGCACAAATGGAATCCCGCGCATAAAGCTTGAAGCTGCAAACCCCGTCATGTCTCCCACGACGCCACCACCTAACGCAAACAATACCGTCTTGCGATCACATTCGTTGACGAGCAAAGCATCAAAGATAAGGTTGAGTGATTGCCAGGTTTTATAGGCTTCACCATCCGGCAACGTCACCACGAGAACACGTTTGTATCTAGCTTGCAGAGCCGTAAAAAGCTTCTGCCCGTAAAGCGGGGCTATGGTGGTGTTTGTAACTACCAAAGCAGTACTGGCACCCGGCAATTCCGCGTAAGTGGCCGGGTCGTCAAGCAGCGAAGTACCAATCAGGATGTCATAGCTGCGCGGGCCAAAATCTATGTTTACATTTTGTGGGCTAATGGTGGCTTGCATAGGTGCCTAGTTTAGGCGAATGCTTTTGGGAGGCTTAATGCATTCCGGCAAACTTTGAGGTTTCTACTATGACCTCTGCGCCGGACAAAGACCTGAGTCTAAGTCTTGGGAATCTCGTTGGCCAATTCAAGCTGCATGATGATCATATTCACCAAAGCGGAGACCGATGGGCGGCCGGTTTCAATGATGAAGTGCGCAGTTTCCCGATAAAGTGGATTTCTAAGCGCGTGAAGGTCACGCAACCGAGTCAATGGGTCGGCAACTTGAAGTAATGGGCGATTGATGTCATGCCTCAGGCGCCTGAACAATTCATCTGGCGAAGAGTTCAAATAAATGACTTGGCCGCGTTCTTTTAAACGCTGACGGTTTGCAGGGCGCAAAATCACGCCACCCCCGGTCGATAGAACGCCTGTCTGGGACTGCGTGACTTGATTGATGACCGATTCTTCTACATCGCGAAAGCGCTCTTCCCCTTCACGTTCGAAGTATTCGCGGATGGAGCAACCCAAGTTTTGCTCTATCACTTGATCTGAGTCTACGAACGCGAGGTTGAGTCTGCGTGCGAGTTGTCGCCCAACTGTTGATTTGCCCGAGCCGGGCAGTCCTATAAGAACAATCAAAATCCAATGGTTGTAGTCAGCCCCGCGGGTGTGGTGACTGTTACATCAACCCTTGCAGTCAGGCAATCGGCTGCCGCATCCAGCCGTACAGAGTGATTTCCCCCGTTTGAAGAATTACGCACCAGGCTCGGACTTATTGAAAGCACCCTGCAAGTCGCGCCTGACGTAGCAACAACGGCATTTACAGTCGTCCCCGTCGGCATCGAATTACCATTCGTATCGGTGACTTTTACTGAAAATCCTGAAAGTGCTTTAGTGCCCTGCAGCACAATACTGGCATCTGAGGTCGCAAGCGCAATGATGATCTGCTGTCGTACCCGAATGTTACTGCTCCAAGTACCATCGCAGGAGTTTGCTACAGAGGGATACGCAAAAGTGCTCGCTGCGCATGCCGAGGTTCCTACTGCTCCACCTGGATAAGATTGTTCACTGCCCGCGTCATAAACGGCATTTTCATTGTCATCCCGGTAGAGCGTGCCAACATCGTAAAACGTTTCGCCCGGCTGCCAGATGTTGTCCCCATTCGCATCAACGAAACTTTCCTCTCCGTCCATGTATGCAAGTATAGCAACCCGCCCATTCGTTGGTCGCAAACCCTGACTGGTGTACAGGACATTGCACTGCGATGAATTGTCTATTGCGCAGGTCCCTTGTACCAGCCCATGTGAAGCCACGAAATTAACCAGTGCCCCAGCAGGAACAGGATTACCCTGACGGTCAGCGACCCTCATGGTCAGCGTCGTTTGGACACCGTCGATCCTGAAGGCTTCGATACTGAGTTTGGAAGCGCTTAAAGAAGCAGCATTTTGAGTTGCACGACCGGATGTGACGGCAACTCCAGATGATGCGGCCTGAATTGCAGGACTACTCACCAAGGCAGCCGTCACGACAACCGGAGTTGGCAGACTACCAGAGGTTACGGTTACGGAGGCAAATCCGCTTCCATCGGTCGTGACGTTCTGCGCAAGGGCAGTCGCAACGCCGCCAACTGAGAAAGTCACGCCCGCGTTAATCGTCGAATTTCCAAGTGTGATGTTGAGACTCTGCCCCGACATCCCGGTACCCGAGCTATCCAAAACCTGAAACTTGAGAGTTGACTGCTTAAGGCCACCCGACGCACCAGATGAAACCATCAGAGGCACACTGGCGGAACTAAACACAACATTTGCAGCCTTCGCGGCCGCAACCGTTACGGTCGTAGAAACCGCAACAGCACCCGTTGCTTGCGCCGTAACTGTGACCGGTCCCGAACAGGTCACAGCAGACTGGTAAATAGTACTCGCAATTCCGCTACTATTGGTCGGAGCACTTGCGGGACTAAACGTTCCGCAACTTGCGACAAAGTTGACCGCAACCACAGAGCTTCCAGCCAGCACCCCGTTAACGCGCCCTTCAACCGTTACGCCTGAGGACTGCAAGGCATTGATTGCATTCGGTGTCGCCAACAAATTGGTTAATGAAACGTTTGCGGCAGAAGTCTGATAGTCAAGATCGGCTGACACCGGTACCGCATTCACAGTAGCAGTAGCAGAGAGGTTGCCCGCCGCGACTGCAGTCAAACTCACAGGTGTTATTTGAATCTTGGCTGCGCCATTGGCATCTGTGAGTGCAGACCCCTGCGCCAAAGTGGCAACGGTTGCCGATGTAATGAAGGTAACCAATTTGTTTGTCACCGCTGTTCCATTGGCATCTTTGACTATCGCTTTGGCATAGAAGAGTGCCCCGCTACCAATTGCATTTGACGTCACAACGGCGTCCGCTGAATCCACAATCGTTAAGGTGATCTTGGGCGTACTCGGCGCGGTAGGGGTGGTACCAGTTGATGTTGAGGAGGTTCCTGGGTTGCCCCCGCCGCCGCCACAGGCTGTTAAACCGACCGCGATTGCAAAGCTCATCACGTATTTAAAAAATTTCATGCTCATTTTCCCGTGATTCATTTCAAAACTATTGCTCAGCGACCAGCGCCGCGCTCGGCGACAACTTTCGGCGTAATGAACACAAGCATTTCCTGCTTGTTCGAAATTCTGGAACGACTCTTAAAGAGATTCCCGATCCCCGGCAAATCGCCAAGGAGTGGAACTTTGGTTTCACTTTCGGATTCAGTTAACTCAAAGATACCGCCTATAACGACCGTGCCGCCATTTTCAACCAACACTTCGGTTTGAATATGTTTAGTATTGATGGCGAAGCCCGCCGCTGTGGATTGGCCTACAGTGTCCTTGTTCACGTCCAGCGAAAGTATGACGTTACCTTCGGGCGTAATTTGCGGAGTCACTTCAAGCTTCAAGTTGGCCTTCCTGAAGGCGATGGATGTCGCCCCACTCGACGAGGCCACTTGATACGGCAGCTCGGTACCTTGTTCAATTAGGGCTTTAACCTGATCGGCCGTAACCACACGGGG
>JANPAZ010000523.1:0-3243 GCA_031430225.1 Rhodoferax sp.
TTACCCCAGTGCAGACGAGTTCGAGCGCATCGGTGCGCGCATGTTGCCCATCCTGAACCGCAGCGGCGTGTATGCCGACAACCGCATCATGAAGCGCCTGGACGGGCGATTCAGCGGGGAGACTTTCTGGTGCCACGTCACGGGGCGCGCCTTGAACCGTGACGCGCCGCATGAGGCAGGCATCTGGTCATTTGAGGACCTGAGCGCGAACCGCCCTGTCAAGTCTGACCTGACCGCCCGTGAGCGCGAAGTGGCCGCGCATTTGCTGGACGGCCTGACCAGCAAGGAGATTGGCCGCGCGCTTGCCATCAGCCACCGCACTGTAGAAATTTACCGCGCCCGGTTGATGCGAAAGTACAAGGCATCCACCACGGCCGATCTGGTTCACAAAATTCTGGCCGGGTGATGCCTCACCACAGTGACAATGCGTTAGCTATATTATTTATAGCTAACTGTTGACGTTCCATCGGGGCTCGTTAAGTATTTCACTACTAATTTGCACGCATAAGCCGTTTGATGCCCGTGTAACCCAGCAACACCATTGCGCCTGCAGCCAGACCAGCGACTCCATCCATGGCCATTGAGGCAACGGGTTGCAGCGTGGCCCCAGCGGCAAGACTCCAGTTCTCGATAAGGTGGTGCAGTGCGGGCACGCCATGGGTCAATATGCCGCCGCCAACAAGAAACATGGCGGCCGTTCCGGCAATTGACAGCGCCTTCATCAGATACGGTGCGGCCTTCAGGATGGCGCGACCCAGCCTGCGTTGAAGCCTGACTGCGGCACTGTCGCCCCCCTTTTGGCTCAGGAAAAGCCCGGCGTCGTCGAGCTTGACGATGCATCCCACCAGACCATAAACACCGACTGTCATCAGCAAGGCAATCCCGCTGAGCACGGCGATTTGCGTCAACAAGGGGCTGGCTTGTACCGTCCCCAGAGTGATGGCAATGATTTCAGCCGACAAAATGAAATCAGTGCGAATAGCACCCTTGATCTTTTCTTTCTCAACTGCCACCAGATCAACAGACGGGTCAGACAGGGCCTGCACCAGCTCGTCACGGCGTGCAGCATCTTCGGCCGCACTATGCAGGTATTTGTGGGCCAGTTTTTCAAAACCCTCAAAACACAGAAATGCACCACCCACCATCAACAAGGGCGTCACCGCCCAGGGTGCAAAAGCACTGATTGCGATGGCGGCAGGCACCAGAATGGCCTTGTTCAGGAACGAACCTTTGCACACCGCCCAGACCACCGGCAGTTCTCGGTCGGCGCGGACCCCGGCCACCTGCTGGGCATTCAAAGCCAGGTCGTCGCCCAGCACACCGGCAGTTTTCTTCGCGGCGACCTGGGTCAGCACGCTCACGTCGTCAAGGACTGTGGCGATGTCATCAATCAGCGCAAGCAGGCTACTGGCCATGGGTCAAATCTTTCAAAAAGTAAAACCTCAGCTTAATCAGACCCGATTGTGCCGGTTGCTTTCTGACAAATTCTCGTTTTATGCCGCCGACTCGAACTTGCTCCAAACTGCGCAGAGAAAGCAAAAGGGTGAAAAATTTTGGTTGCAACAGTTAAACTGTTACTCAGAGAACAGGGAAATGAGGCTCATGGCATCATCATTTGGTTCGAGCGCTAGCGAAAGCGAGTTATGAGCCTGCGGGTCCGCATCCTGTTGCTGATACTGGCATCGTCGCTGCTGCCGGTTTTCGCCATCCTGTGGGTGTTGCTGGACAACCGGGCCGACACCATCAGCCGGGCCCGGGAACAGCTGACGTCCCGCGCCGAATCGATTGCGGGGGAACTCGACGACCGTATCAGCGGTACCGCCCAACTGCTGTTTGGCCTTGGAAATGTGCCTCAGGTTGGAAGTGCTGACAAGGCTGCCTGTTCGGCATTTCTCGCCGACGTCCTGAGGGAGCATCCGCAGTACACCGGTCTGCTGACAATCTTGCCCAACGGCCAGTTGCATTGCGACTCGCTGAAGTCTGGTCGGGTACTCAACCTGACAGACCGTGATTACTTCAAGCGATCGGTGCAATCCCGGCGCTTTGTTGTGGAGCCTGTTGTCGGTCGTCTCACCGGAAAGGGCGTTCTCCAGATTGCCCACCCGGTGCGAGACGCTGCCGGTGCCCTCCAGTACATTCTGCTGGCGTCGCTGAATCTGGATGAATTCGGGCGTGCCCAGGCCGCCAGACTGCCCTATAACCACATGAACCTGCAGATATGGAACCAGGATGCCAGCATCGTGATGGACCATCCAGGCATCGGAGCAAGTGCACTCAAGCCAGGTGCGGCCGAAATCAGTTTTGTGCTTGGCACCACCACCAGTTCACTCAAGACACTCGCCGACGGGCGGGGCTGCGCGGATCTGGACCATGGCCACACTGCCGAACACCCGCGACGCCGGCTTGCGTCTGACCTTAAGCGTGCCCGAAGCGGATCTGCTGGAGCGGGAAGACCGCCAGTTCAAGCGGACACTCAGCGGGCTATTGGTACTTTCGGCCCTGATCTTTCTGGTCGCCGTCTTGCTGGGCGAATTCGCTCTTCGCCGCCAAGCGGCGCGTCTGATCGGCGGGATTGGCCGCCTAGACCAAGGAACGTTTGGCGAGCCAATTGGTGCCCCCTATCCCAAGGGTGAGCTCGGTGACATGATGGTCGCACTCGACCGCATGGGCAGTTCACTGGCAGAACAACGCGATGTGATCCAGCGCAACACGGACGCCCTCGCAGTGCAAGCCAATACCGACGCACTGACAGGTTTGGCCAACCGCAATTTGCTCACTGACAGGCTGGAGCAGGCGCTGATTTATGCGCACCGGGCAAATCGCCTGACGGGTGTGATGTTGCTCGATCTGGACCGATTTAAGACGGTCAATGACAGCCTTGGACACAGCCAGGGTGACCTGCTGTTAAAAACGGTGGCGCAACGCCTGCAGGCCTGTGTGCGCGATGGCGACACCGTCGCGCGACTGGGGGGTGACGAATTTGTGGTGGTCCTGTCAGATGTCGCACAGGCCTCAGATATCGTGCCTGTGGCCCAGGAAATTCTGACTGCACTAGCACAGCCGGTCTTGCTGAACGGCCAAATGCTGACCGTGTGCGCCAGCCTGGGTATCAGCGCCTACCCACGCGACGGCGAAACTCCGGAAACACTGATTCGCCACGCTGACACAGCCATGTACCGCGCCAAGACTCAGGGCGGCAACTTGATGGCGTTCTTCACACCGGAGATGAATCTCGCGATGGTC
>JANPAZ010000524.1:0-2318 GCA_031430225.1 Rhodoferax sp.
CATCACGGCGTCGCTGTCTTTTGCCATGCATCACATTGCACCCCTGGTGCAGGAGTACACGCGGCGTTACCCTCTGGTCACGGTGAACGTGGAGGCCGCCAACCGCTACTTTGACATCATTGACAACAACATCGACGTGGCAATCCGCACGCGCGAGTTCGAGCCCGACTCCAACGTGACGATCCGCCGCCTGGGCGAAACACGGCGCATTCTGGCCGCGTCTCCTGGCTATGTGGCGCAACACGGCAAGCCGAAAACACTGGACGATCTGGCCCGTCATAAGCTGCTGATCTACAGCTTTGCCAATAACCCGAACGAGTTGCGTTTTACGCGCGATGGCAAAGCGCAAACCATCACCGTCAAGGGCTTGCTCGAGTCCAATGACGGCCAGGTGCTGCGCGCGGCTGCACTGGATGGCCTGGGCATTTTGATCCAGCCCACCTACATTTTGTACGACGACATCGTGGCCGGCCGCCTGGTGCCGGTGCTGGACGACTGGGACCTGCCCCGCCTGACCATCAACCTGGCCTACCCCAGCCGCAAGCATCTGTCGGCCAAAGTACGCACTTTCATTGATTTCATGGCCGAGCATTTTTTGAAGATGGATTACGAGCGCAAGTGGACCGGGCGCATGGGTGTGTATTGACCGCTTCTATTTGAATGACACATACATTGCAAACCGACGTGCTGATCGCGGGCGGTGGCCCATGCGGTCTGATGCTGGCCAACGAACTGGGGCGCCGCGGCGTGCGCTGCCTGCTGGTAGACGCCAAACCCGATACGGCTTTCAACCCCCAGGCCAATGCCACGCAAGCCCGCACCATGGAGCACTTTCGCCGCCTGGGCTTTGCAAGCGATATCCGCGCCCAAGGTCTGCCGCCCGATCACCCCACAGACATTGCTTACTTCACGCGCTACAGCACGCATGAGCTGGCCAGGTTGCAACTGCCGACTGCCGCCCAGGCGGTGCAGAACGTCAAGGGCATGGGCGGCTCGTGGAGTGCCGCCGAGTTGCCCCACCGGGTTTCGCAGAAGTTTGTGGAAGCCACACTGCGCAGGCACGCTGAGGTTTTGCCCGGCGTGGAAGTGCGCTACGGCTGGACGCTGGAAGGCTTTGAAGACCAGGGAACCCAGGTCACGGCACAGGTGCGTGCAACGGCCGGTGGCGATGCCGTCACGGTGGCCGCCAAGTACCTCGTGGGCGCAGACGGCCCGCGCAGCCTGGTACGCAACCAGCTGGGCATTGCGTGGGGCGGTGCCAGCGGCATCAAGCGCGAGTTCATGGGCGGCAAGATGTTTGCCGTCTATCTGCGCGCACCCGCTTTTTACGACGTGCTGAAACACCCGCGTGCCTGGATGTATGTGTCCGTCAACGCGCAGCGCCGTGCATTTATGGCGTCTGTCGATGGCAAGACCGAGTTCGCGTTTCATGCGGCAGTGCATGACGGCGAAGATGCCGAGGCCTGGACGGCAGACGATGCACGGCGAATATTTTGTGAAGCGCTGGGTTGTCAAATTCCCATTGAGGTGTTGTCGGTCGGCACCTGGATTGCCGGGCACTCCCTGGTGGCAGAGCAATTTCAAAAAGGCCGCGTATTCATCGGCGGGGACGCGGCGCATTTGTTCACGCCCACCGGTGGCCTGGGCTACAACACCGCTGTGGAAGATGCGGTGAATCTGGGCTGGAAGCTGGCGGCTGTCGTTCGGGGCACCGCGCCGGAAGCTTTGCTGGCCAGCTATGAGGTGGAGCGCAAACCGCTGGCCGTGCGAAACACCAACTATGCCCGCCAGTTCGCCGACTCGGTGGGCCTGTTCACCGCCCTGCCCCTGTTGGAACACAGCGGCGAAGCGGCCGACCTGGAGCGCCAGCGCGCGGGCGACTACCTGAATACCCACGTGAGGCTGGAGTTCAATATTCCCGGTGTGACCTTTGGGGGGCGCTATGACGCTTCACCGCTGATCGTCAAAGACGGCACGACGGTGCCCAAAGATGCGCCCAACAGCTATGTGCCCACAGCCAGCCCCGGTGGGCGAGCGCCGCATGCCTGGCTGGAAGACGGGACATCGTTGTACGACCGGTTTGGGTTTGAATGGACGCTGCTGGTGCTGGGGTCTAACCCGCCTGGTGCAGACACCTTCAGGCAGCTGGCCGCTGCACGCGGCGTTGACCTGACCATCGTCCGGCTTGATTCACCGGCCCTTTTGGCCCTGTACGAAGCGCCGCTGGTCTTGATTCGGCCTGACCAGATCGTTGCCTGGCGCGGCCACAGCGATGCGCCAGCGAGCGCGGTGCTGAATCAGGTGATGGGAGGGTCGGC
>JANPAZ010000525.1:0-6028 GCA_031430225.1 Rhodoferax sp.
CCACAACCTGACGGCCAAGCAGGCCTACAACGGCCTGGCGAGCTTCTTCCTGGTGGATGACGAAGACCAGCGCAAGCTGGCCAAAGCGGTCGATCTCAAACTGGGCGAAACCGACCTGCCGCTGGTCATTCAGGACAAGCAGTTTGATGCCCAAGGGAAATTGCAGTACAAACCCAATGGGCAGGAGGCCATGATGGGGTGGCTGGGCGACATCATTCTTGCAAACCTGACGCCCAATGCCTTTCAAACGGTGACACCGCGGACCTACCGCTTGCGCATTCTCAATGGCTCCAATGCACGCATCTATCGGCTCGCGTTCTTGAAGGGCAACGTACTCCTGCCCTACACCGTGATCGGGACCGATGGCGGACTTATCGAGCGCCCACAAACCGTGACCGAAGCATTTGTTGCACCAGGCGAACGCGTGGACATTTTGTTTGACGCGGGATTGGCAAAGGCAGGCGACGAGGTGTTCTTGAAGAGCTTGCAGTTTGACCCCATGGAGAACGAAGGCGACATGGGCAGCATGCCTGGGATGGGGATGAGTACGTCACGGCTGGAGATGGGCGCAGAGTTCAATATCCTGAAACTGGTTGTATCTGCAGGTGAGCGCCTGATGGCAAAACTGCCTGAGTCGCTGTCTCAGATCGTGCCGATCGAACTCAAAGGTGCCAAGCAACGCGCGATCAAACTGTCGCTGAAGGGCATGGACTTTTTGATCAATGGGAAAACGTTCAATATGAACGAGGTTGCGTTTGATGTGAAACGCGGCTCCCGAGAAATTTGGGCCATCAGCAATCCCAAAGTGGGCATGCCACACCCCATCCACCTGCACGGTTTTTCTTTTCAGGTGATCGAGCGTTTGCAAAGCCCAAAGCAAATCCTGGCCATCGCCAAATTTGGCAAGAACCGCACGGTGAGCGATCTGGGCTGGAAAGATACCGTTCTGGTGTGGCCGGGCGAGACGGTGCGCGTTGCGATTGACTTTTCCCACGACTTCCCCGGTGACCAGACCTTCATGGTTCATTGCCATAACCTGGAGCATGAGGACGCCGGGATGATGATCAATTACCGGGTCACGGGTTAATCAACAAATCAGTTTTCCAAATTTAAAGGAGTTTTCCATGAGCACTGTAGAACTGGAAGTACAAGGCATGACATGTGGGTCATGCGTGAAACACGTTACCAAGGCCTTGCAATCCGTCCCGGGTGTGAACCGTGTTGATGTGGATTTGGCGAACGGGCGCGCCAAGGTGGAGGGCGATCTGCAATCGGGGGCTGAGCCCCTGATTGCTGCTTTGGCCAATGAAGACTATCCCGCACAGCTTGCATCCGACGCCAAGCCAGTTCTACCAGCTAAAACTGCTGACTGTCACGCTGGCACAGGCAGCAAGGGTGGCGGCTGTTGCTGCGGATAGTCCCGTTGATTTCTATCCACTTCTGAGGTGTTCCCATGCGAAAAATTCTATCTCTGTCCTTGTCGCTCATACTGGCTGCAGCAACGCTGAGCTTAGTGGGCTGTGGCTACAACACCTTCCAAACCACAGACGAACAAGTCAAGTCCAGTTGGGCGGAGGTATTGAACCAATACCAGCGCCGGGCTGATCTGGTTCCTAACCTGGTCAGCACCGTCAAGGGGGAAGCCAAATTTGAGCAGGACACCTTGACCAAGGTGGTGGAGGCGCGCGCCAAAGCCACCTCAATTCAGGCCACGCCAGAGCTGATCAACGACCCGGCCGCGTTTCAAAAGTTTCAGCAAGCCCAAGGGCAGTTGTCGGGTGCTTTGTCCCGCTTGCTGGCGGTATCCGAGAACTACCCCAACCTCAAAGCCAACCAGGCCTTTCGAGACTTGCAGGCGCAGTTGGAAGGAACCGAAAACCGCATCACGGTAGCACGCAACCGGTATATCAAATCGGTACAGGACTACAACATCACGGTGCGGTCTTTTCCATCCAACCTGACTGCGATGGCTTTGGGCTACAAGGCGAAGGCCAATTTCACCGTGGAGAACGAGAAGGAAATTTCCCGCCCACCCACCGTCAGTTTTGACAGCCCAACCACCGTACCTCAAGGCCCCGCTTCGGGAGCGGCCAAGTGAACTTGGCCGGGGTAGCGCGCCACTTTTACACGGCCATCGGCCTCGCGCTGGCGTTGCTAGCGCCACCCGCCGCCATGGCGCAAGTCGCAGTCCCTGCGCTGCGGGGGCACATCACAGATCAAACGGGAACGCTGACACCGCCACAGCAATCCACACTGGAACAAACGTTGGCAGCATTCGAGGCGAAAAAGGGAAGCCAGTTGGCCGTGCTGATCGTCCCCACCACCGCACCTGAGGCGATTGAACAGTTTGCCCTTCGTGTTGCTGAACAGTGGAAACTGGGGCGCAAAAAAGTTGACGACGGGGCCATTCTGGTGGTCGCCAAGAATGACCGAACCCTGCGCATTGAAGTTGGCTACGGCCTGGAAGGAGCACTTTCGGACATCACCAGCAAACGCATCATCAGTGAGGCCATCACGCCTCGGTTCAAGCAGGGCGATTACTTCGGCGGCATCGAGGCTGGCATGGCTCAAATCATTCGGGTGGCGGACGGAGAGCCGCTACCTGCCCCAATCAGCCAACCGACAGAAGGATTTCAGGACTTCCGGCAAATGGGGCCTTTTCTGTTCATTGTGGCCCTGGCTGTCGGCGGGGTGCTGCGCAGCATTTTCGGAAAAATCCCTGGTGCACTGATGACCGGTGCTGCGGTGTCCATCCTTGCCTGGTTTGTGATTGGCACGCTGTTTCTTTCGGCTTTGGCCGGCGTTGCAGCCCTGCTTGTGACTTTGCTGGGTGGCACACGAATGCTCTTTGCCCTGGGTGGCATGGCGGGCGGCGGCGGACGTGGCGGTGGTGGCGGCTTTAGGGGCGGTGGCGGCGGGTTTGGCGGCGGTGGTGCGTCCGGGAGATGGTAATCATGAATGTCCCACGCATCATCAAACACCTATTTTTCGGGGACTGGCAGGTGCGCCGGGCTTTTCCCCCAGCAAGTCTGCATGCCATTGAAGCCGCCATCCAATCCGGTGAGAAAAACCACTGCGGCGAAATCCGCTTCGTTGTCGAAGCCAGCCTGGAGGGCGCTCCCCTCTGGAAAGAACAAACTGCGCACGAGCGGGCCATTGACGTGTTCTCGCAACTGCGAATTTGGGACACCGAGGACAACAACGGTGTCTTGATTTACCTGCTGCTCGCAGACCGGTCTGTGGAAATCATTGCTGACAGGGGCATTCATGCGCGTACCGGCAGTGCGCGCTGGGCCAGCGTTTGTCGTGACATGGAGCTTGCCTTATCAAAGTCAGAGTTTCAAACGGGCACTTTGGTCGGCATTGCGTCCATCGCCAGAGTCATGGGTCAACATTTTCCCGCACAAAAGAAGCGCACCAACGAGCTGCCCGATGCTCCTGTCGTGCTGACCTGAACGCGATCTATTAAATAAAGGCATTGCCATGAATTCCATCTCCCCCACAGAGCATTCGCACGACCCTGCCCATGCCCACCGCCATGAAGGTGGGCAACCGGTAGGGTCTACCTCAAAAGCCAAACTGGTGCCAGCGGCAGCCGGAACCCTCTACACCTGCCCCATGCATCCCGAAATTCGACAGGATCACCCTGGCAATTGCCCGAAGTGTGGCATGACGCTGGAGCCGGTGATGCCAAGCCTGGAGGACGATGAGAACCCGGAGCTGCGGGACTTTCAACGCCGCTTTTGGTGGACCCTGCCCCTGACGGGCATTGTTTTTGTGCTCGCCATGGTGGGTCATCGGTTGCAGTGGATGGACATGGCGGTGCAGAGTTGGGTGGAGTTTGCGCTGGCAACACCGATCGTGTTGTGGGCCGGCTGGCCATTCTTTGTTCGCGGTGCACAGTCGGTGGCCAATCGCAGTCCCAATATGTGGACATTGATCGGCTTGGGGACAGGCGCCGCCTATGTGTACAGCGTGGTGGCAACGGTTGTACCCGGCGTGTTTCCCGAATCCTTCGTTGCCATGGGACGCGTTGCGGTGTACTTTGAGGCAGCCGCAGTGATCATTTCACTCACGTTGCTGGGCCAGGTGCTGGAGCTTAAGGCGAGATCGCAGACGTCCGCCGCCATCAAATCGCTTCTGGGTCTGGCACCCAAGACTGCGCGTAGGGTCAAGGCTGACGGGACCGAGGAAGACATCGAGCTGTCTCATGTCCACCTGGGCGACTTGCTGCGGGTACGACCCGGTGAAAAGGTACCCGTTGATGGCGTCGTCACCGAAGGCAGCAGCGCGGTCGATGAGTCCATGCTGACCGGTGAGCCGCTACCCGTCACCAAGCGGGTGGGTGACAAGTTGATTGGCGCCACCCTGAACACCAGTGGCGCACTGGTCATGAAGTCTGAAAAAGTGGGTTCTGACACGGTGCTGTCCCAAATCGTGCAAATGGTGGCCCAGGCCCAGCGGTCCCGAGCACCCATGCAACGCATGGCCGATGTGGTTGCTGGTTACTTTGTCGTCGTTGTGGTGTGTATCGCTGCACTCACATTCTTGGGCTGGGGCTACTTCGGGCCGGAGCCCAGCTGGGTGTACGGGCTCATCAACGCGGTCGCTGTTTTGATCATTGCCTGCCCGTGTGCGTTGGGTTTGGCGACCCCCATGTCCATCATGGTGGCGACCGGCAAAGGTGCCACTCGGGGAGTCTTGTTTCGTGACGCGGCTGCCATTGAAAACCTGCGCAAAGTCGATACGCTGATCATCGACAAGACAGGCACTTTGACTGAAGGACGACCCAAGTTTGAACGGGTGGTGCCCAATGAAGGTTTTGAGGCTGACGAGGTGTTGCGCCTGGCGGCCAGCCTGGACCAGGGCAGCGAGCACCCCTTGGCGGCGGCCATTGTGGCGGCGGCGCGTGAACGCAAACTGGTGTTGGACAAGCCAGACAATTTTGAATCTGGCTCTGGCATTGGTGTGCAGGGCGAGGTTGCAGGGCGTCATCTTGTCCTGGGAAATACAGCGCTGATGCAGCAGGTGGGCGTGCCGGTGGATGCGTTGAAAACACAGGCAGAGGCACTGCGAACAGAAGGTGCCAGCGTCATGCATCTGGCAGTCGATGGAAAACTGGCCGGTCTGCTGGCGGTGTCTGACCCCATCAAAGCCAGCACGATGGAAGCGCTCACGGCGCTCAAGGCGTCCGGGATACGCATCGTGATGGCCACTGGCGACGGCATCACCACCGCCAAGGCCGTTGGCACCAAACTCGGTATTGATGACGTCCATGGCGAAGTAAAACCACAAGACAAGTTGATGCTGGTGGAGCAACTTCAAAAAGAAGGCCGTATTGTGGCGATGGCAGGTGACGGCATCAATGACGCACCAGCACTGGCCAAAGCCAACGTCGGCATTGCCATGGGGACAGGCACTGATGTGGCCATGAACAGCGCCCAAGTCACGTTGGTCAAGGGTGATTTGCGCGGTATATCCATCGCGCTTGCACTTTCCAACGCCACCGTGGGCAACATGAAGCAGAACTTGATGTTTGCTTTTTTATACAACGCCTTGGGAATTCCTGTAGCGGCTGGAGTGCTCTATCCCTTCACCGGCTGGGTTTTGTCACCCATGATTGCAGCCCTGGCAATGAGCTTTAGTTCGGTCTCCGTCATTGCCAACGCGTTGCGGTTGCGTGTATCGAGGGTTTGATGGAGCAGCGGGTGTTGTTCAATGCCAGCGAATTGTTGATGGGGGTCGGCACCTTTCGGGGCCGAAACATTTCACATCAGTCTGTCACTTGGCAGTCACCTTTTCTACGCCCGTTACAACATAGGCGCCTTGCTGCTGTTCCGCCGTAAACATGATTTTGTCGCCCATCGCCAGCTTGTCGAGTAGGGCCGCGTCTTTGACCTGAAACACCATGGTCATGCCGGGCATATCCAGATTTTTGATGGGGCCGTGTTTGAGCGTGATCTTTTTGGCGTCCTTGTCAACTTTTCGCACTTCCGCTTCAGCCATATCCTTGCTTTGCATAGCGGTA
>JANPAZ010000526.1:0-12708 GCA_031430225.1 Rhodoferax sp.
GCCGCCATCGTCGCGCTTCACGCGGCATGGCAAACAGGGCAGCCAGTGCGCGCAGGGCCACGTGCAGGGTCACAAAAATGCCAAGTAGCAGAAGCAGCACAAGGTTGAGCGACAGGTCCACGCGATACGGCGGCCAAAACAGCGTGATCGTGCCTTGGTTATTGCCTGCCAGCAAAGCCAAGGCGACTGCAACGGCAAACAGCATCAGGATGGATAAAGCGACACGCATGAGTAATTGGCAACAGCGAACTCGTGGTGCGCGAGGTCTTAACGCCCCGCAGCCGCCGTGGCCAAGGCCGCCAGCGTTTCGTCAACCCGGGGGACCTCCAGCGTTTTCATTTGCATCTGCACCTGCTGCAACACCGTGGCAGCGTTTTGTGTCTTGCGCGACGTCGGGTCAAAGTACCGGTTCAGTGACATCGAGGCCGCATTCAAGTCGGCCCGGGAAGACTCCAGTTGCCGCGCCAGCAACCCCAACCGTGCGTTCAGCAGCTTGAGCTTGAAGTTCTCACGCACAAAGAAAGATTGCTCGGGCGACAGCAAGGCCGCCTCAGGTTGTTCAATACGGCTGACACGCAGCAGGCCACGGGCTTCATTGCCCACCACCTGCAGGGCGCGCTGCCACCAGGTGGGCAAGGTCTCGGCGTCTTGTCGCTTGAGTGAACCCACCGCGGACACGGTGGCAACGGCATTGGCCACGGGAATGTCGTCAGCAAGCCGCACCAACTCATCCATTTTCACCAACAGGGCTGGCGTGTCTGTCAGTGCCGTGGCCTTGATGCGGCCCACATCGCGAGCGATGGCTCGCTGCAATGGCGTCAGCCTGGGTTGGGCCGCCCGCAGCACGCGCTGGTCGGCGGTTTTCAGAGCCGCAAGCAGGGGCTCCACACTGCCCGTGAGCTGGGCTTGCTGCTGCGCAAGCCGCACTGCGGACTCGATATCAACCACGAGGTTTTCATCGCGCGAGCGAGAAAGACTTTGCATCAGCTCTTCGAGCTGGGTGCGCTGCAGGGAGACTTCGCTGAATTTGGCATCCGTCACCGCGAGTTTTGCCGCCGTCTCGCGGGCCAGTTCCTGGGCCTGGCGGGCCATGGCGCGCGCTTCAATAGCCTGCGCGCCAGAATCTGCACTTTGGCGGGCGAGTTGTTCCTGAATATTGGAGAGTTTCTGCCAAAGCAGCCCAACTGCCAGCAGCGCAGCCAAGGCAATGACACCCACCACAATCAACACGCTGCGGGGCGGAACAGTGGGTGCCGCCGCCTTAAGCAACACGCCCCCTTGCGCCACCCCTGTCTCAGGGATTTGCGCTTGGGGCGGGTTGGTGCTCATCCCATGGATTCTATCGATGCCACCACACTGGAAATGATGGGCCGTGACTCACAAACAACACCAAATCCGAGCTGACGCGCCCGCTCGGCAATGCGTGAATGAGTCGCCACTGCTCGGGCATGTGTCCAGCTTTGGCCAACCATCAGGACCTCCAGGTTCGCGACGGCTTCGCTGCTGCTCAGAAGCCAGACCGAGCTGTCCGTGGCTGCGGTATGTGCCAGGATACGATCGGCCTCGCTGAACAACGGCACACCTCGCTGGTAGGCCACCACAAAGTCAACCTCGGCACCTGCTTCGGTCAGGCGGGACGCCAGCCAGTTGCGCCCCACACCCGATGTACTTGCTGCAACCGATACAGTCGCCGCAGTCACCATACCCGCAATGCTTGCAGCGCCTGTGCTGGCCTGAGCACCCGAGCCCAGGCTATCAGCCCCGCGCACAATGAGAACCCTGTCGCCGGGCTTCACTGATGCCGAAACCACGCACCAGAGTGCTTCCGAGTCGAATTGCCCTGCATCCATGGCCGGGGCATCCAGCATTCGGGGGTCAACACCTGCCTGAAGCAGCGCGCGGGTTGTACCCGGCCCTGTTGCCCATGCTCTTGTTCTTGTAGCAAACAAATCAATGGATACGCTGGCATTCTTCGGTTTTGACTTGAAAAACAGTTCAACCGCGTTGCCACTGACAAACATGACAGCAAAATAGTGGTGAAGGTTCTGCCAGGTGTCTCGCAGCGCGGCACCATCCGCCACGGGACGGATGGCGATCAGCGGCAGCTGCGCCACTTCCAGCCCCGCGCTGCGCAGCCCCTGCACCCACTCGGGCGCGTCCCGCTCGGGCCGCGTAACGATCACCCGCATTCAGGGGGTCCGCAAAAGACTCTGGGCGCCACACGCAACAAGAAGTTCAGCCACCCGGGCGCCCAGCTCAGCGGCTTCACTTTGATCGGCCACTGCGCTGACCATCCGCGCCCGCACCAGCGGGCGATGCGTTCGGGTTCCTTCAGGCAGGTCAGGCTCACCCCAAGCGGCATTGATCTCCAGCAATTGGCCCTGCCCCACCACCCAGGTGGCATGCGCTGCCAGGGGCATGGAACAACTGCCGCCCATGGCCCGGCTCACGGCGCGTTCAGCCGTCACAGCCAGCCAGGTCGGCTGGTGTGCCAGCGGGCCCAACGCGACCACCACATCCTGTCTGTCGGCCATGACCTCAATGCCCAAGGCACCTTGCCCCGCAGCGGGTAGCATTTCCGAGGGCTCAAACACGGCAGCAATGCGGCTCACCAGCCCCAGGCGCTTGAGCCCGGCAGCGGCAAGGACGATTGCCGCGTAATGCCCTTCGTCCAGCTTTCGCAGGCGGGTGTCGAGATTTCCGCGCAAAGGCTCAATCACCAGATCAGGCCGCAAAGCGCGCAACAACACGGTGCGGCGCAGGCTGGATGTACCCACCACCGCGCCATGCGGCAATTGCGCCAGTGATGCGTACTGGTTGGAGACAAACGCATCACGCGGGTCCTCGCGTTCCATCACGCAGGCCAGGCTGAAGCCTTCTGGCATATCCATGGGCACGTCTTTGAGGGAGTGCACCGCCAGATCCGCATGACCTTCCTCCAGGGCAACTTCAAGCTCCTTCACGAACAGGCCCTTGCCGCCGACTTTGCTCAATGACCGGTCCAGTATCTGGTCACCCCGAGTGGTCATGCCCAGCAGGCTGACGTCGTGCCCGCGCTGCGCAAGCAAGGTTTTGACGTGCTCGGCCTGCCAGAGTGCCAGTCGGCTCTCGCGGGTTGCGATCACCAGCCTGGTGCGCTGCGTCGGTTTCGCCAGTTCGTTGGCAGGGCTGCCGGAATGGGGGGAAATGGATGGGCTCAAGGTCGTGACCAGTGGGTAATCTGCAGGGGCTGTACAAGAGTTTGTAGCGCGGCAACGATGCTAGCATGGACCTTGCTTGGTACCTGGCAGCATCAGCCTCACCTTCGCCTTCTTACTTTCCATCAGCACCATGAACAAGACCAGCGCAAGTCCCACCGCCAAGTCGCCCCGCAACCCCAGCGAGCGCCCCCTGGCCAAAATGAAGGCCAACGAACGCCCGTTGGTAGAAGACATTCGCCTGGTGGGCCGCATGCTGGGTGACGTGATCCGCGAGCAAGAAGGTGTGGCTGCGTTTGAGTTGATCGAGCAGATTCGCAAACTGTCAGTGGCGTTTCGGCGCGACGCAGATACCGAAGCCGACAAATCGTTGAAGAAGCTGCTCAAAGGTTTGAGCGGCGATCAGGCTGTGAGCGTGATTCGGGCCTTCACCTACTTCAGCCACCTGGCCAACCTGGCCGAAGACCGGCACCACATTCGCCGCCGCGCCATCCACGAGCGTGCGGGCGACACACAGGAAGGTAGTATCGAAGTGGCCCTGGCCCGCTTGCGGTGGGCGGGCATCTCGCCTAAAACCATAGCAAACACACTGGCCCATGCCTTTGTATCACCCGTGCTCACGGCTCACCCCACCGAAGTCCAACGCAAAAGCATACTGGATGCGGAGCGTGATATTGCGCACCTGCTGACCGCCCGCGATGAGATTCGTGCCCGTGGTCTGGCCGGCAACATCGCCAAAGATGCGCTCACTCCCAAAGAGATGGCCGCGAATGAAGCGCAAATCCGCGCCCGCGTGATGCAGCTGTGGCAAACCCGCCTGCTGCGCTTTACCAAGCTCACCGTGGCCGACGAGATTGAAAACGCACTGAGCTATTACGAATCCACCTTTTTGCGCGAAATTCCCAAGCTGTACGCCGAGCTGGAAGACCAGTTGGGACAACACCCGGTGCACAGTTTTCTTCGCATGGGCCAGTGGATTGGCGGTGACCGCGATGGCAATCCCAATGTGAGCGCACAAACACTTGAATACGCACTGCGTCGCCAATGCGAGGTGGCACTGCGCCATTACCTGACTGAAGTGCATTATCTGGGTGCCGAGTTGTCGATCTCTGCCATGCTGGTCAACTGCTCGCCCGAGATGCAGGCGCTGGCCAACCAGTCGCCTGACACCAATGCACACCGCCAGGACGAGCCCTACAGGCGCGCACTGACCGGCGTGTACTCGCGCCTGGCCGCCACGCTCAAGGACTTGACCGGAGGCGACGCTGCCCGCCATGCGGTCGCACCTCAAAACGCCTATAAAAGGGCCGAGGAGTTTGGTGCGGACTTACGCACACTTGAAGCGTCCCTGCTCAGCCACCACGGTGGCGCGCTGGCAGCACAGCGATTGCACCCGCTCATTCGCGCGGTCGAGGTCTTTGGCTTTCACCTGGCCACGGTGGACCTGCGCCAAAGCTCGGACAAACACGAAGAAGTGGTGGCCGAGCTGCTGGCCACGGCACGCATCGAACCCAACTACTCCAGTCTGGACGAGGCCGCCAAACGCACACTGCTGATGGGCCTGCTGAACGACGCACGCCCCTTGCGGGTGATGGGCAGCCAATATTCACCCCACACCGTCGGTGAGATTGCCATTTTCGAGATGGCCAAGCAGATGCTGGAGCGCTTTGGCAGGGAGAGCATTCGCCACTACATCATCAGCCACACCGAAACCGTGAGCGATTTGCTGGAGGTTCTGCTGCTGCAAAAAGAAGTGGGACTGATGCACCACACGCTGGATGCCGGTGTGGCTCCCATACCCGGCGCTCTGCCCGCCACCAACGACCTCATCGTCGTGCCTTTGTTCGAGACCATTGAAGACCTGCGCAACGCCGCCCCCATCATGCGGGACTTTTATGCCCTGCCCGGCATTGCGCAGATGATTCAACGCAGCGGGGCCGAGCAAGACATCATGTTGGGCTATTCCGACAGCAACAAGGACGGCGGCATCTTCACCAGCAACTGGGAGCTGTACCGCGCCGAGATCGCGCTAGTAGATCTGTTTGACGTGCTGGCCAACAGCCACAACATCACCCTGCGCATGTTCCATGGCCGTGGCGGCACCGTGGGTCGCGGTGGTGGCCCCAGCTACCAGGCCATTCTGGCCCAGCCCCCCGGCACGGTGCGCGGGCAAATCCGCCTGACCGAACAGGGCGAAGTCATCGGCTCCAAATACGCCAACCCCGAAATTGGCCGGCGCAACCTGGAAACCCTGGTGGCTGCGACCCTGGAGGCCACGCTGCTGCAACCCACCAAGCCCGCCACCAGCGATTTTCTGAAAACTGCGGCGACCCTGTCTGAAAAAAGCATGGCAGCCTACCGGGCGCTGGTCTATGAGACGCCCGGTTTCACCGAGTTTTTCTTTGACTCGACGCCTATCCGCGAGATCGCCCAACTCAACATCGGCTCGCGCCCAGCGGCACGCAAGGCGCTGCAAAAGATAGAGGACCTTCGTGCCATACCCTGGGGCTTTAGCTGGGGCCAGTGCCGCCTCACACTGCCTGGCTGGTTTGGTTTTGGTTCGGCCGTGGAGGCACTGTTGCAAGGCGATAAAACCCAGCTTGCACTGCTGCAAAAGATGTATCGCCAGTGGCCGTTCTTTAAAACTCTGCTGTCCAACATGGACATGGTGATGGCCAAGAGCGATCTGGCGCTGGCATCGCGCTATGCCGAGCTCGTCAACGACGCGCGCCTGCGCAAAAAAATCTTCACTGCGATCGAGGCCGAATGGCATCGCACCGCCCTTGGGCTCGCCCTGATCACCGGCGAGAAGCATCGCCTGGCCAACAACGCCGCCCTGCAGCGCTCCATCCGCCACAGGTTCCCGTACATCGACCCGTTGCATCACCTGCAGGTGGAACTGGTGCGTCGTTACCGCGAAGGCAAGGCTGACGAGCGCGTGCAGCGGGGTATTCACATTTCCATCAACGGCATTGCGGCGGGGTTGAGAAACACCGGCTGACGGCAGCCTGAAACGATCGTCATGTCGGGGCCCCTTTTTCATTGAGAATAGGGGAAAAAGGAGACAACCGAGATGAAGAACGTCGCTATTGGCCTGATCTGTTGTGTGGGCGCACTGGGTGTTCAAGCCCAGTCCTGGCCATCAAAGCCCATTCGCTGGGTGGTCCCCAGCACACCTGGTGACGGCTCTGACCTCACAGGGCGACTCATCGCGGAGAAGATCAGCCGCGAGCTGGGTCAGCCGGTCATCATCGACAACAAGCCTGGCGCGGGTGGCGTACTCGGCTCCGAACTGGTGGCGAAATCAGCACCAGACGGCTACACCATGATCGTGGGCAATGCCGGCTCACACGGGGTGAACGCCGGCATTTACACCAAGCTCAATTACGACGTGGTGAAAGACTTCATACCAGTCGCCCTGTTTTGCACGACGCCCAATGTCATGGTGGTCAGCCCCAGTACCAAGGCGAAGAGTGTGGCCGAGTTCACCGCGCTGGCCAAATCCAGCCCCGGAAAATACAACTATGCATCTGGCGGGGTTGGCAGTTCGGCACACTTGTCGGCCGAGTTGTACAAGAGCATGACCGGCACATTCCTCACCCATATTCCCTACCGGGGATCAGCACCGGCCGTGGCGGGACTCCTGGGTGACGAGGTGCAGGTGATGATCGGCAACCTGCCACCCTGGTCGGCTCAGATCAAGGCCGGCAAGGTCAAGGCACTGGCAGTCACATCGGCCAAGCGTCATCCCAGCCTGCCTGATGTGCCCGCATTGGGTGAAACCCTGTCCGGTTTTGAAACGGTTGCCTGGTTTGGTGTACTGGCACCGGCAAACACACCCAAGGCCGTGGTGGACCGGGTCAATGCGCTCGTCAACCAGGCTCTGGAGCAGCCCGACGTCAAGGCCCGCTTCGACACCCTGCTGTGCGACCCTGCGCCGGGTACCTCAGAGTCTTTTGCCGCGCGGGTGAGCTCCGATGTGGCCCGTTGGAAAAAACTCGCTACTGAGCGCAACATCCGCGCTGACTAACCTGCACACTGACACAGCGGGGCCTGCGACCTGTCTCACCACTACAGGTCGTAAGCCCCGCCCTTTTTCAGGGCCCTTTTGTAAGCTGGCCGTGCGTGGATGCGCTTCAGGTAGGCCATCAAGTGCGGACGAGACTCTTTCAACCCCGCCCTCGAAGCTGCCGCCTCCAGCGGGAAGCTCATCTGGATATCCGCCCCGGTGAACTCCTTGCCGGCAAACCAGGTCGACTTGCCCAGCTCCGCTTCCATAAAGTCCAGATGCTGCTTGATTTGCGGGTTGATGAACGCCTTCTTGACGTTGCCTGAAATCGCCTTGGCGATGGGCCTGATAAAGAAGGGCATGGGCGCGCGCTCGACCTCATCAAACACCAGTTTCATCAGCAGCGGTGGCATGGCCGAGCCCTCGGCGTAGTGCAGCCAATAGGTGTAACGCAGGCGCTCTGGCGTGCCCGCTTCCGGCTTCAGACTTCCCTCGCCATAGCGGTCAATCAGGTATTCCACAATCGCGCCGGATTCCGCAATGGTCAGGTCGCCATCGGTGATGACGGGCGACTTGCCCAGCGGATGCACTTCGCGCAGTTCGGGCGGTGCCAGCATGGTTTTGGCATCGCGCTGGTAAGGCTTGATTTCATAGGGAACGCCAAGTTCCTCCAGCAGCCAAAGCACACGTTGTGATCTCGAGTTGTTCAGGTGATGAACGATAATCATTGGTCTTCCTCGGTTCTCTTTTAACTGACGATGGCTTCCCGCACGGCCGCTACCTGGCGGCGAGATACAAAAAGCAACTCTTCTACCCCATCGAGCTGTACGGCCCAGCCCTCGCCCTCCTCCGGGTCCACATGCTTTTGCAGTGCCCGTACGGCGCGCCGCGCGATCAGGGCATTGCGGTGAATGCGCATGAACTGGGTTTTGTATTTGTCCTCCAGTTCGCTGAGCGAGCCGTCCAGAAGGTAACTTTTGTGCGCCGTGCGCACGGTGATGTATTTCAGCTCCGCCTTCAGGTACAGCACCTCAGCCAGGGGCACCCTCAAAGTACGCCCGCGTTCTTGAATGATCAACACATCTACAGGTAAATTGGCTATTGGCCCACGAATATATTCAATAGTTCGCTCTACTTTTTGTAGCGCTACCTGGAGGCGCTCAAGACGCACAGGCTTGGTCAGATAGTCCACCGCCTCCAGCTCAAAGGCATGCACAGCGTGCTCGGCATGCGCCGTGACGAAGACGACCACCGGGGCGTTAGGTAGCGTTCCCAGGGTTTGGGCCAGAGTCAATCCGTCTGCACCTGGCATGTGGATGTCCAGCAGCGCCACGTCAAAACTGCTGCGGCGCAGCAATTCAATGGCCTGGGTGGCGTTGGCCGCCTCGCCATCCACACTCACCGCCGGGGCCGTGCAATCACCCAGAAGGGTGCGCAGGCGCGAGCGGGCCAGCGCCTCATCATCCACCACCAACACTCTCAAGGTCATGGCAAGATTCCTCGTGAAGTCATACGGGTACCTCGATGCGCACCTGGTACACACCGTCCTTGAGCAACGACCTGAATTGGCCTTGCACGTCATGCAGCAGCCGAAGCCGGTCGCGCACATTACCCAGTGCCACACCGTTGCCCTGCTCGCCCTGCCCACCAGGCACGGTGTTGGTGACCTTAATCACCACGGTAGAGCCGCGTCGTTCGGTTGAAATGCGCACCCGCGCTCCTGTATCGCTGGGCTCCACCCCATGGCGCACGGCGTTTTCTACCAGCGGCTGCAACAGCAGGGGCGGCAGTCGGGCCAAATTGGCATGGGGGTCAAGCGCCCACTCCAGCTGAAGCCGGTCACCAAACCGCACCTGCTCAATGGCGAGGTAGCGTTCAGCCAGCGCTATTTCGTCGGCCAGCGTCACAGACTCGCCCTGGTCAATCAAGGCATGGCGAAACAGGTCGCTCAAATCCTCCAGCAGCGCCTCGGCCTTGGCAGGCTCTGCCCGTACCAGCGCAATGGCGCTATTAAGCGTATTAAACAGGAAATGCGGCCGGATGCGCGACTGCAATTCAGCCAGACGCGCTGTCGTGGCGGCAGGCGTGGTGCCCTTGGCCCGCAACACTAGCGCTGCCACCAAAACGGCGGCAAGCAAAGCCCCGGAAAACGCACAGGCGACCCAGGGAGCCCCTTCCAGAAGGCCCAACACAGCCAGCATGCCGCAGCCGTACAAACCCGCAATCGCGCCTATGAACACGCCGGCCCCATATTGCAGCGCGGCAGGCAAGCGTGACAGAAGCATCTTCAGGCTGCACGCCACAATCAGCCAGACCAGTGTGGCGGGAAAAGCGCCTCCGGTCAGCAGGGCCACCCGGGTGACCCAGTCGCTCAAGGTGGCGGAGCCAAACATGGCACCTACAGCCACCACGGCCTCCACAAACAGCACCGCGCGCAACACCACGCCCACATGGCAGGCGTCAAACACCAGTGCCGTCTTTGACGGGGCTACTGGCGGTTGGGACTCCAGATCGTGAAAGGCCGATAAAATTTGCGTATCTTTCATGGAAGACCGGGCGACTTTTGGGGCGTTAGCATTCGACAATAGGCCCGATTATTGATGATCCGGGCTCTGCGCCCTTGTGCGCCCCTGGACACCACACCATCTTCAGCACACCTGCCTCGGAAAAATATGTCTCAAAATCAATTCGACAAGAAATCGCAAGCCTGGTCTGCCCTGTTTTCAGAACCCATGAGCGACCTGGTGAAACGCTACACCTCCAGCGTGTTCTTTGACAAGCGCCTGTGGGCTGCTGTCATCGCCGGCTCGCTGGCCCACGCGGGCATGCTGGCGGCGCAAAACATCATCAACGCCGAAGACCACGCCGCCATCCAAAAAGGCATGGCGCAAATCACCGCCGAGATTGAGTCTGGCGCGTTTGACTGGAAGCTGGACCTGGAGGACGTGCACCTCAACATCGAAGCGCGCCTGACCGAGCTCATTGGCATCGCAGGCAAGCGCCTGCACACCGGGCGCTCGCGCAATGACCAGGTCGCCACGGATGTGCGCCTGTGGCTGCGCAGCGAGATCGACCTGATTGGTGCGCTGTTGGTGGACCTGCAGAAGGCGCTGGTGGAAGTGGCCGAGAAAAATGTCGATGTCATCCTGCCCGGCTTCACCCATTTGCAGGTAGCCCAGCCGGTGAGCTTTGGTCACCACATGCTGGCCTATGTGGAAATGTTCAGCCGCGATGCGCAGCGCATGCAAGACGTGCGCAAGCGCGTGAACTGTCTGCCGCTGGGTGCCGCCGCGCTGGCCGGTACCAGCTACCCGCTGGACCGCGAGTTGGTTGCCAAAACACTGGGTATGGTGGACGAAAAAGGCGCTCCCTGCGTCTGCCAGAACAGTCTGGACGCCGTGAGCGACCGCGATTTCGCCATTGAATTCACGGCCGCCGCGTCACTGGCCATGGTCCATATCAGCCGCCTGAGCGAAGAACTGATCCTGTGGATGAGCCAGAGCTTTGGTTTCATCCAGATTGCCGACCGTTTCACGACCGGCAGTTCCATCATGCCGCAGAAGAAGAACCCCGATGTGCCCGAATTGGCCCGGGGCAAGACCGGGCGGGTGG
This sequence comes from Rhodoferax sp., assembly GCA_031430225.1. Lineage (GTDB taxonomy): Bacteria > Pseudomonadota > Gammaproteobacteria > Burkholderiales > Burkholderiaceae_C > JANYCG01. Next base: position 10,819 of record JANPAZ010000526.1, read on the forward strand.
TGGGTCACCTGATGGGCCTGATCACCCTGATGAAAGGGCAACCCCTGGCCTACAACAAGGACAACCAGGAAGACAAGGAGCCGCTGTTTGACACGGTGGACACGCTCAAGGACACGTTGCGCATCTTTGCCGAAATGGTCGGCGGCCAGGTTAACGCGGCAACCGGCCAGAAGGAAGGCGGCATTACCGTCAAGCCGCAGGCGATGGAAGCCGCAGCGCTCAAGGGTTACGCCACTGCGACGGACCTGGCCGACTACCTGGTGAAGAAAGGCCTTCCTTTCCGCGATGCACACGAGACGGTAGCCCACGCCGTTAAAGCAGCCATCTCGCATCAGGTGGATCTGTCGGAGTTGCCGTTGAAGGTGTTGCAGGAGTTCAACCCAGGCATTGAAAAAGACGTGTACGAATGCCTGAGCCTGCGCGGCTCGCTGAATGCACGCAACATCCTGGGCGGCACGGCGCCTGCGCAGGTGCGGGCCCAGATTACGCGGCATCAGACCCGACTGAGCCATAGCTGAGGGAGTAAGCCATGGGTATCCCCAAGGCTAACCGGGTCAGTGATTGCCTCAATGCAACGTGATGATTTCCCGGTGCATTGGGGCAAGTTTGGCGAGCAACCGGTTTTGGGCTGAAAAGGCGATGCCCTGCCTGTCCATAGCCACTTGGAGCAATTCGATCAGTGCGTTGAATTCGGGTTTTCCTATTTTCATGCCTCCGTGAACCTGCTTCATGTCGTCACCCTTGTAAACGCACGGGCCACCCGTGATCACACACAACTGGTCCACGAGTTGGGTCTTGATCAGCTTCAGGTTGGTATCTTTCCAGAAGGGTCCCAGCCGCTCATCGGCCACGATGCGAACCATGAAATCGTCAACCAGGCGGATCAGCCCGGCCTTTTCGCCAAACGACCGGAACAGCTCGTCAGTCTGCCCTGGGGGTGCGGGGTTGGCCTGCGCGAACACGGGCTCTGCCAGCAGAGAACTCGCCACAAGCGCAAGCCCCGCGACAAGAAGACGAGAGTTCTTCATGAGATCACCTCAGAAGGCTAGTTGGGCGGAAAGATAGAAGCCGGTCTGGCCCCGCCCGGCCGTCACCCCGGGCACAATGCGGCCCAGGTCAAGGTAGGCCAGTGTGAGGGAAGCGTTTTTGTTAGGTGCCCAGGCAATGAAAATGTCTTTCCAGGCATCCTCGGCCAGTGCGTCACCCAAGCCAGCAGCGCGGCCAAATGCTTCCAGGTTATTGGGCTTAAACCGGTATTCGACGCCAATGGCAACGTGCGGGTTCAACAGGAATGCCATTGAAAACTCAGTCACCAGGCTCATGGCATCCTTGCCGGGGGCTCCAGCGCCAAAGCCCAGCAGACCATTCTGGTTCGCGTTGGTATAGCGCAGCGTGCCATTCACCAGCAGCCCCTTCGCAAGGAACAATTTGGTGGCGCTCACATACACATCTGTGCCACTCGTCTTCAACCCCAGGAAATTGAAGACCGCGCCCAACGAGCCCGCAGCGACCGTCTTGTGTTGCAGACCTACTGAAATTTGAGGTGCCAGCGTATCGCTGTTGAGCACGGCATCGCCATAGAGCTTCAACTTCAGGCCCACGATGTCCATTCGCAGGTGTTCTCCAGGCCTGACGCCAAATGCGGCGATGCCGTTGAGCGCCACCGCGGGTGAGGCGTCAAAGTCCTGACGGGCCAATGACACTTCCACCCGCTCATTGAAACCGGCGGTCACACCAAAGGCTGTCAACGAATAGTCTTGTGTACCGACGCGTGAGACGTGAACACTGGCACCGGTTTCACGTTCCGTTGCGTTGGAACCAATGACGGCCCAGGGTGTCAGCCCTCCACCCGCGGCACCGTCTATCGAACTGACGCCGCCTGTAAGCAGC
>JANPAZ010000527.1:0-20329 GCA_031430225.1 Rhodoferax sp.
GCCATGTCCACCATGGGCGTCTTCACGCTTGAAGTCTTCAGGCAGTCCAGCGCCAGAAGAAGGGTTTCAAGGTCTGCCTCGAGACCGGAATGGCCATAAATCTCAGCACCAAACTGCAGCGGCTCACGGGTCGCGTGCGGCGTGTCAGGGCGGGTATGCAGCACTGGGCCGCAATAGCAAAGCCGGGTGACGCCCCTGCGATTCAAGAGATGAGCATCAATGCGGGCGACCTGAGGCGTGGTGTCCGCCCGCAGCCCCATCATGCGGCCAGAAATCTGATCAACCAGTTTGAAGGTTTGAAGGTCAAGTGCCTCACCCGTGCCGGTGAGCAGAGACTCAAGATGCTCCAGTAATGGCGGCATGACGAGTTCATAGCCATAGCAGCGGGCCATGTCCAGGAGGTCTCGACGCAATTCTTCGATGTGACGGGCCTCTGAGGGCAGTACATCGGCAATGTGATCCGGCAGGACCCAGGCAGACATGTAATATAGGACGCTGTTAAAACGACGATTTTACCGGGCTTGTCGCCCGGAAAATTTCGCGCCAGGCTGTTACAGCAGAAACAACACCAGCAAGACCCCCGCCAGAATGCTGCACAAGCCAAAGAAACGCACCTGCCCGTCATGCAGTTGCTGGATCTGCGCGAACATGCGGCGCCAACCAGTGGGTGAAATAAACGGAAACAGACCTTCGATGATCAGGGCCAGCCCCAAAGCCAGCCAGAGGGTGTTGCTATCCAAGGGCTACTTTTTAGCTGGCGCAGCAGGCAAGGCATTGCCACGGAAGGCTTTGAAAAACTCGCTGGATGACGGGTCAACCACCATCACATCGGCTTTTTTCGTGAAACTCGATTTGTAGGCTTCAAGGCTTCTGTAAAACTGGGCAAACTGAGGATCACGACCAAAGCCTTCGGCATAAATACTGGCGGCCTGCGCATCTCCCTCACCTTTGATTTTTTGCGCATCACGATACGCATTGGCAATCGTCACTTCACGCTGGCGATCGGCATCAGCGCGGATTTTTTCGCCCTCGGCCCCACCCGTGGAACGCAATTCGTTAGCGACCCGTTTGCGCTCGGCCTCCATACGCCGGTAAACCGATTCAGTGATGGCATCTACGTAATCAGCACGAGTGATTCGCACGTCCACCACATCCACGCCCCACGGTTTTGAACCCCGAACCTTCTCCAGAACTTCGGCCTTGACCGCTGCGCTGATGGCTTCACGTTTTGCCGACAGCAAGTCTTTCACGGTGTGCTTGTTGACTTCCTCCTGGAACGCGTTGCGCACAACGCGGTTCAGCTGGTTCGCACCAGACGCCTCATCAAGCCCCACGTTCCGGATGTACTCGGTGGGTTCGGAAATGCGCCAGCGCACGTACCAGTCGATCACCATACGCTGCTTCTCGGCGGTCAACATGGGCTCTGTGTCGCTGGTTTCCAGTGTCAACAAGCGTTTGTCGATGTAAGACACATTTTGAAACGGAGGCGGCAGCTTGAAGTTCAAACCCGGTTCGGTGATGACTTCCTTGATCTGCCCCAATGCGTAAACCACACCAAACTGGCGCTGATCCACAACAAACAACATGGAACTGGCTAGCGCAAGCAGCACCAGCAGTGAAGAGAATATAAATCCAAGTCTGTTCATGGGAAATTCCTAACGAGAGTCACGGTCACGAGTGCGGGCAGCGTCCCGTGTTCGTGCGTCGGTCGATGATGTTGTGCCTGGTGCGACAGGCGACGCGGGCAAAGTCGGTGGCGTGATGGTGACCACCCCTGAATCACCGCTGCCCTGCATGATCTTGTCCAAAGGAAGGTACAACAGGTTTGAGCCCTGTTTAGAGTCCACCAGAACCTTGGTGACGTTGCTGTAGATCTGCTGCATCGATTCCAGGTACATCCGGTCGCGTGTCACTTGCGGTGCCTTCTGGTATTCGGCCAGCACAGACTTGAACCGCTGTGCATCACCCTGTGCCTGCGCAATGATTCTGGACTTGTAGGCGTCGGCCTCTTCCTTCAGACGGGAGGCAGAGCCCACAGCCCGAGGCACCACGTCGTTGGCGTAAGCTTGCGCCTCATTTTTGGCGCGCTCACGCTCTTGACCGGCCTTCAGCACATCATCAAACGCAGCCTGCACCTGCTCGGGAGGGCGAACACCGCCTTGCTGCAAATTGATGCCAACAACTTCAATGCCAACTTTGTAACGGTCCAGGATTTTTTGCATCAAGGTGCGAACCCGCGGCGCGATCTGGTCACGTTCTTCCGACAGCGCTGAATCCATTTTCATCTTGCCGACCACTTCACGCACGGCCGTTTCAGCTGCTTGCACCACGGCTTCACCGGGATTCTTGCTTTCAAAAAGGAAAGCACGTGCATCACTCAGACGGTACTGCACGGCGAACTTGATTTCAACGATGTTCTCGTCTTCAGTCAGCATCGCCGATTCGCGCAGACCCGTGGCTTTGATGACCGTATCGCGCCCCACATCCACGGAGCGAATTTGCGTCACAAATATCAGTTCGTGGCGCTGAATGGGATAAGGAAGCCGCCAGTTAAAGCCCGCGCCGGCTGTAGATTTGAATTTTCCAAACTGGGTAATGACCGCCTGCTGGCCCTCTTGCACAATGAAGAAACCCGTGCCGAGCCAGATCAGGGCAACGACCGCCGCAATCAGACCCGCACCAATGCCGGCACTCTTCATGTCGGGCTGAAATCCACCCCCACCGCTGCCGTTGCCGTTGGTGCCACCGCCCATGCCGCCACGACCCGTGTTTTTGCTGCTGCCAAAAAGCCCACCCAACTTGCGATTGAAGTCACGCCACAACTCATCCAGATCCGGGGGCCCTTGGTTGGATCCTTTATTGGGACCGCGGTTGTTTCCGTTTTGTGTAGGCGGTGCTGGAGGCGGTTCATTTTCGGGGCGCCCCGCCTCGGGTTTTCCGGCGTCGGCAGGCTTGTCGTCTGAGCGGCCCCAACGGGGGTCATTCAGATTGAACATTCCCCTGATGCGACCAGGCAAAACCAGCAGACTGACTGGAACAGGGAACCATGATTGGAGTTTCATCTCTTCGTCTCGTGTATGGCGGAATCCGCCAGGCGTTTTAGGGTGTGCAATGGGTGGATTGTGCCCAATCAAGGAGCAGCCTCATGACTTTCAGGGAATTGGGCGTCAACGGATTCTCCCAAACCGGATAACTTGGTGATCTGTGCTGCAAGCAGATGCCGCAATACTGGCAGGCCTTCACCACTGCGGGCGCTAACAAAGACCCGCGGGGTTTGCAAACCATCGACCTCAAACATATCCTCTAGTTGCAGCGGCCAACTGTCTTTTTTAAGCGCATCGAGCTTGTTAAAAACGACGATCTGTGAAATACCGGCAGCACCAATTTCTTTGAGCACACTTTGCACCTGAGCAATCTGCTCCTGAAAATTGGGGTTGGCGGCATCGACAACGTGTATCAGAAGATCTGCGTCCACAGCTTCCTGCAAGGTCGCCTGAAAAGCGTCAATCAACCCGTGCGGCAAATCACGGATAAACCCAACCGTGTCTGACAACGATACTGATCGCCCGGCTTCACCCAGGTAGAGCTGACGCGTCGTGGTGTCCAGCGTGGCAAATAGCTGATCTGCAGCATAGGCACGCGCTTTGACGAGTGCATTAAAGAGCGTCGACTTGCCAGCGTTGGTGTAGCCAACCAAGGAGATGTTGAAGGCGTCACGGCGTTCGCGTTGACGGCGCTGCGTCTGGCGTTGACGTTTGACTTTGATCAACCGCTCCTTGGTGCGCTTGATATTCTCACCAATCATTCGGCGATCCAATTCAATCTGGGTCTCTCCCGGGCCGCCACGCATGCCGATGCCGCCGCTCTGGCGCTCCAGATGCGACCATCTGCGAACGAGACGGGTGCTCAGATACTGAAGGCGCGCCAACTCCACCTGCAGCTTCCCTTCGTGGCTACGGGCTCGTTGGGCGAAAATTTCAAGAATCAGCAGCGTCCGGTCGTTAACGGGTAGCTCCAGATGGCGCTCAAGATTGCGCTGCTGGGCCGGGCTAAGCGACTGGTCAAACAATACTTCAGTGGCGCCTAATTGGGTCGCCAACAGTTTAATTTCATCGGCTTTACCGCTGCCGAGAAACAAAGCGGCGTCAGGTGCCCTTCGCTTGCAGGTTACACGGGCAACGGGTGTCAACCCGGCAGTTTGGGCCAGAAGTCCGAGCTCTTCGAGGTCACCGTCGAAATTGGGCAGCCCCAAATCCACACCAACCAGGATGGTTAGAGCCCGATGGGGATCACGTGTAGCAACCAAACTCAGGCCAGTCAGAGTGAATTTTCAAAGCCTACCGAACCCGCTGACGCCCCAAAAAGGTGCATCAAGCGATCTCAAGCAACAGTTGGCTCGCCACCTTCAGTCGTCGAGAAATTGACAGCACGTCCAGGAACAATGGTCGAAATGGCGTGCTTGTAGACCATTTGGGTCACCGTGTTGCGAAGCAACACGACATACTGGTCAAACGATTCGATCTGCCCTTGCAGCTTGATGCCGTTAACAAGGTAAATAGAGACCGGAACATGCTCGCGGCGCAAAGCGTTGAGAAATGGGTCTTGCAGTAACTGCCCTTTGTTGCTCACGATATTCTCCGTGTTCAAGAAGTAATGAAGAAGCCAAGACGATACCACAGCAATGAGCCGCGTTTTATCGACGCCGCCCTATTCCCACAATTAAGCAATGACATGCCAGATCGGCACGATCAGCCCGCCGTATCTAGTCGTCCTTTTCTGCAAATGGGTTGCGCGAGGTTTTCATTTCGATTCTCATGGGCGTACCGACGAGGTCAAATTCTTTGCGAAACCGGCCTTCCAGAAACCGTTTGTAGGCGTCAGTGACATGCTCCAAGGAGTTACCATGGACGATGATCACGGGCGGATTCATTCCTCCCTGGTGCGCATAACGCAATTTGGGCCGATACATACCTGCCCGCTTGGGACTCTGAAATTGCACTGCCTCCAGAAGCAGACGGGTCAAAACTGGCGTTGACATCTTGCAGTTGGCAGACTTGTACGCTTGGGCAATGGAGGTCCATAGTGGCCCCAGACCCTGACGTTTCTGAGCTGAAATCAGGTGCATGGTCGCGAACTTCAAAAACGGCAGCCGGGTTTCAATGGATCGCTTCACCAGCTCGCGCTGATATTCATCGACGGCATCCCATTTGTTGATGGCCAAAACAACCGCACGCCCACTCTCCAGAATGTACCCAGCAATATGCGCATCCTGGTCCGTCACGCCTTGGGTGGCGTCAATCAAAAGCAGCACGACACTGGCCGATTCGATGGCCTGCAGGGTCTTCACAACCGAGAATTTTTCAATCGCTTCAAACACCTTGCCTTTGCGACGTAAACCCGCAGTGTCAATAAGTTCGAACCGTTGCCCGTTACGCTCAAAAGGGACAGAAATAGCATCCCGCGTGGTACCGGGCTGGTCAAATGCAACAAGCCGCTCCTCCCCTAGCCAGGTATTGATCAAAGTTGATTTGCCGACATTCGGTCGTCCGGCAACAGCCAGCTTGATGACACCCGGATCGACGTCAGACTCGGCGTCATCCACGTCGGGCAGGTTCAGCGTCTCCAACGCCAGTTCAACCAAATCACGGGTGCCCTGCCCATGGGCGGCTGAAACGGGATAAACCTTGCCTAGGCCCAGTTCAAAAAACTCGACCAGCTGAGAGCCTTCGGTCATGCCTTCTGCTTTGTTGGCAACCAAAAGGGTGGGCTTGTCCAGACGCCGCAGATAGTTGGCAATTTCGTGATCCTGTGCCGAGATGCCCTCGCGCGCGTCAACCACGAAGATCACCACATCCGCTTCGGCCACGGCCTGACGTGTCTGCCTGGCCATTTCCTTGTAGATTCCACTGGTTGCATCGGGTTCAAAGCCGCCGGTATCCACAACAATGAACTCGTGCTTGCCAAGTTTGCCGTTGCCATAGTGGCGGTCACGGGTCAACCCCGGGTAATCTGCAACGATCGCATCACGGGTCTTGGTCAACCGGTTGAAAAGAGTTGATTTGCCGACGTTGGGGCGACCCACCAAGGCTAAAACTGGTTTCATGAAGGTAGGGTTCGCGTTCGAGCCATTATTCGGGTTTAAAACCGAAGACACCACCGCTGCGAGTCACAACGACCAGCGTGTCACCCGCCAGCACAGGGGCTGCTGCAACCGCTGTGCCATCAGTCACGATGCGATTGAGCGGCGAGCCGTCTTCTCGTGACAGGAGATGCACGAAACCCGTACTGTCGCCGATTGCAATTGAACGGCCCACTGCAAGCGGCGCAGTCAATCCGCGGTATTTCAGACGCTCGGACATCCAGGCGTTTTCACCGTCAGTACGGCGCCACGCCATGACTTTACCGTCACTTTCCGTTCCAAAAACAAAGCGATCATCGCCGTGCAGACCCTCGGCACCTGACGCCGGCTTGCTCCACAGCACGGTTCCGCGGGCCGCATTGACACATCCAACGGCGGCCTGAAACGCACGGACGCAGACACTGTCGCCTTCGCGGCTCACATGAGCTACCAAATCAACCAGTCGCTCGACGTCGTTCGTCCCCCGGGCAATGGCGATAGGGGCTTCCCAACGGCTGCTGCCGTTTTGGGGATTCATTCCGACGAGCCGACCGGAAATTCCTGCCACCAAGGTATCACCAACGGCCAACAAAACACCCGCTTGCCGCAAGACCAAGGCTTCACCGGGACGTGATTGGCTCCAGAGCTTGCGACCGGACTGTGCGTCAAACGCAGTCACAGACCGATCAGCGGACAGTAGAAAAACCCGTGCACCAGCCACGAGGGGCGCGGTATAACTCGAAGCGCCCAACTTTTGACGCCACAACTCGCGTCCGGCATCCAGGACAACCAGCTCATTATTCCGCGTCACAACGGCGGCATACCGTCCATCGCTGCCGGCACCTGCCGCCAGCGGCGTACCGATTGACGTGCGCCAGATATCGCCACCGGTGCGTGCGTCGATTGAGGCGACAACGCCGCTTGAACTGGCCACAGTGATGGTAGTCCCGTTGACTCTGACGTCGACCGGGAAGTTGACATCGCCAATTTTTGTGCTCCAAGCCAACCTGACACCCATCAAGGCCGAATTAGGGCCAAGCTCAGCGGGTTTGGGTCCTTCGGGGGTACTGGAACACGCTACAACCAGGCAAGCCGCTGCCGAGGCACACACGGCTCGACCAACGCCTGCCCAGAAATTTTTCTTTAAACTCACTTTTTACCTTCCGTAGCCATCACAGGCGTTTCAGGCTTTGGATTCACGCCCAGTGAATTCAGTTTAAATTCCACCAATTGACGGTAGTCAGATCGGACGTCAAATGCCTTGTAGGCACTTTCAAACTCGGCTTTGGCTTCGCTTTTTTTGCCCTGCAAAAGATAGATATCGCCTTTTCTGTCTGCCGCGAGCGCCGCGAACTCGGCCGGAAATGTACCGGCTAACTGTTTCAGGGCATCGTCATAGGCCTTGGACTCCACAAAGATACCCGCGAGACGCAATCGTGCAATGGCCTGATAGCCTGCATCTGACGACTTTTCCGCCACCCAATTCAATGCTGCCTTCGATTCATCAAGCTTCGCTGCCTCAAAGTAAGTCTTGGCGACCATGAGACCAGCCTGCTGCGCGTATGTGGTTCCAGGAAACTTTTCTTTCATATCGGCAAAAACCCGATCCAGCTTGGAAACATCTCCGGCTTTCACGACGCGCTCTACCTCATCAAACAGCGCAGCCGCCTGGGACGCCTGGTTCAGTTGCCACCGCTGGTAGATGTTCCAGGCAGCAAAAGCGCCCAACACCACAATCAAACTCCAGGTGATCAGGTTGCCGTACTGCTTCCAGAAATGTTTGAGCTGGTCGAGTTGCTCTTGTTCTTCAAGGTCTAAGTGATTTGCCATGGAAATGATCGGTTAGGTGGGCGATTGTAGGGTGCAGGCCCAATCTGGAACTGTGTTTAATGACTGACGAAGTTGAGCGCCATCGCCATCTCGAAGTGATTTCACGGTTACCTCATTCGCGGCGAGTTCGTCAGCACCAAAGATCAGCGCGAATCGTGCCCCGCTGCCGTCAGCCCGCTTGAACTGCGACTTCATGCTGCCCAGACCCTCGCTGCTGCCGGCATGCATCTGAATGCTCACACCCTCGGCCCGAAGTGCCTGGAGGGTTTTCATCGCTGTGGGCAACGCAGACGCATCAGGGATAACCGCATAGACGTCAGGCACAGGCGCCGGCTGTGCCTTTCCCTGCTCCTTGATGAGCTCGAGTACGCGCTCAAGTCCCATGCCCCAACCCACAGCTGGCGTTGGCTTTCCACCCAGCAGCTCAAACAGGCCATCGTATCGCCCACCGCCGCACAGGGTACCCTGTGCGCCCAACTCGCTGGTCACAAATTCGAAAACTGTGTGGCTGTAGTAATCGAGCCCACGCACCAGCCTTGGGTTGACCGTCCAGTTCACACCGCAGGCGGTCAGAAGTTCCTTGACAGTATTAAAGTGTTTTAACGAGCTGTCACCGAGGAAGCCCAGAAGCTGAGGAGCACCTTCGACCAGCGCTTGCATGGCCGGATTTTTGGTGTCGAGAATTCTGAGCGGATTGCTATGAAGGCGGCGTTGTGCTTCGGCATCCAGCTGGTCAAGATTCTGCTCAAAATAAGTGATCAACGCGGCGCGGTGCGCCTGACGCTCTGCAGACACGCCAAGACTGTTGAGCTCAACGCGGACGTTTTTCAGTCCGAGCGAACTGAAAAGTTCATGCACCAGGAGCATGAGCTCGGCATCGACCTCGGGTCCGGCAAAACCCAGTGCCTCTGCACCGAGCTGATAAAACTGCCGATACCGACCCCGCTGGGGCCGTTCATGACGAAACATGGGGCCCATATAAAAAACTCGCTTGCCACCGTCATAGGTCAGGTTGTGCTGTATCGCCGCGCGCACAACCCCCGGCGTGTTCTCAGGCCTGAGCGTGATGTGTTCACCATTGAGTCGGTCTTCAAAGGAATACATTTCCTTCTCGACGATATCAGTGGTTTCACCTGTTCCACGCACAAACAATGCCGTGGGTTCAACAATCGGCGTCCTGATATTGCGATAAGCGTAGCGGCCCATCAATGTCCGGATGCGATCCTCCAGCCATTCCCATTGCGCGGAATCTTGCGGCAACACATCGTTCATGCCCTTGACAGAGCTCAGTTTTTCAGCCATTTGCGAAATCAGTTTGCGGACTCGGCGACTACCGCACCAAACCGCTTTTCAATATAGTTTTCGACGACCTGCTGGAACTCAGTTGCTATGGCGTCGCCACGCAAGGTCATGCGTTTTTCGCCGTCAATGAAGACAGGTGCCGCAGGCGCTTCTCCGGTGCCAGGCAAGCTGATACCAATGTCGGCATGCTTACTCTCGCCAGGCCCGTTGACGATGCAGCCCATCACAGCGACTTTCAGCGTCTCCACCCCGGGATACTTGCTGCGCCAGACGGGCATTTGTGCTCTTAGAAAATCATCGATCTGCTTCGTGAGTTCCTGAAAGGTGGTACTGGTTGTGCGCCCACACCCCGGACAGGCTGTAACGCTTGGGACAAAGGTTCTCAAGCCGAGCGCCTGGAGAATTTCGGCAGCAATCACAACTTCCTGAGTTCGGGCCTCACCGGGAGCCGGCGTCAGTGAGACGCGGATCGTGTCGCCAATACCCTCTTGCAACAAGATAGACAATGCCGTTGTCGAAGCCACGGTGCCTTTGGTGCCCATGCCCGCTTCGGTCAGACCCAGGTGCAACGGGTAGTCCGCACGCTTCGCAAGCTCGCGGTAGACTGAAATCAGGTCTTGAACGCCGCTAACTTTACAAGACAGCATAATCTGGCTGGCGTCCATGCCGAGGGCCTCAGCGCGGCGGGTAGACTCAAGTGCAGAGGTAATCAAAGCCTCGTACATGACTGGCTTGGCACCCCACGGCGTTGCGCGGCGACTATTTTCGTCCATCAGGCCAGCCAGCAACTCCTGGTCAAGGCTGCCCCAATTCACGCCAATTCTCACCGGTTTGTTCCAGCGCAGTGCGGCATCAATCATCTGCCCGAATTGCCGGTCATGCTTGTCGCCCTTCCCCACATTTCCAGGGTTGATGCGATATTTGGACAGAGCCTCGGCGCATGCAGGGTAATCTGTCAGTAAACGGTGTCCGTTGTAGTGGAAGTCGCCAATCAGCGGAACATCAACGCCCATTCGGTCAAGCTGTTCCCGAATATGCGGGACTGCCTGGGCTGACGCGGGGGTATCCACCGTGATGCGAACCATCTCGGATCCCGCCAGCGCCAACTCCTTCACCTGAATCGCAGTGCCAATAGCATCTGCAGTGTCGGTGTTCGTCATGGACTGGATGCGCACGGGCGCATCGCCTCCAACCGTGACGACACGGCTGCCCCAAACCACTCGGGATTGCCTGGAGCGACGCACTGATGCAGCCGACGATTCGATAGGCATGGATGGATTCATTAGCGCACCTCGAACCGGGCTACATTGTTCTTCGTTATCGGAGCCAAATCAAACGACTTGCCGCGAACCTGTACTTCGGTGGCATCAGCCCTACCAATGGTGACCATGAGCGGCAAACCACCGGAAGCGCCAACAGCTTCGCCCGCTGACAATGTCTTTCGCAGCTGGACTATTCCACCCCCATCAATAACCTCAACCCATGTGGCGCTTTTGGCTGTTAGTACGACCAAACCGTCATTGCCGACTGGTGCATTCGGCGCCGCCGGTAAAGCGGACGTAGGGAGCCCGGCTGGGGGCGCGACAGGCGCACTGACAGGTGCCGGTATCGAAGTTGCAATCCCGACAGGTGCCTCGGTCGCCGAAAGCGACTCGACCGATCGCAATGTCACCGCTGATGATGCCACCGATGCCAAAGGTGTCACCGACGGGGCGACCTCAGTTGCCGGAGTCGAAGCGCGAGTTGGAACAGACGTCTCGACCGTTGGCAGTAAAACAAGCACCAGCGCCCCCACGACCAAGGCCAGTGCGGCAATCACGACGGGGCGTGAAAGTTGGTCCCAAACGGTTGCACGGGGGTTCAGTCCCGGTGTGGAAAAAGGCGTGTTAATGGCCATCCCGTCCGAGTGCAGGCGTGGCAATCTGGATTGCGGAAGGCTCGCGAGAACGGGAGCCGGATCAATTTTTAGTGTCCTGCAGACGCTCGAAGCCAAAGCCCGCGCAAATACAGCATCGGGAAGTAGGTCCAGCCTTCCGCCTTCGAGCGCCTCCAGCTTCTTGACCGGGACTTTCAATGAAACGGCCAGCGCCGCAATGTGCAGCCCTGCGGACTCACGGGCCTGCCTCAGCAGCGTTCCTGCCATCAGGTGCGAGGCTGGCTCGACTGCCTTTACCGGAATGTCCAGACTTTCCCCCACGGCCTCACTCATCAAAAGCCCCTCTGTCAAAAGCCGCCAGTTCACGCGATTGAATAAACCGCTTTCTCAGCTGTGTTGCCAATTGCTGAACCACGTCCCGGTTGCCAAGCTTGCGCTCTACCTTGATTCCCAACCACAGTGATTCTGCATTGGCGTATTCGCTGTTGTTCAGGCGGCGCACATAGAACTGCGCCCTGACAGTCTCACCACGAAGGAACATGACATTGGCAAGGTTGTAGCCCGTTACAGGATTGCCAGCTTCGAGTTCATAGGCGCGAAGCAGGCTCTGCTCTGCCTCAGCGGATTGCCCCGCCTTTAGCTGGCACAAGCCCTGCGCCATCCAAGATTTGGCGCGTCCACCGTACAGTGGATTCGCTATGGCCTGGGCAATGGCCTGTTGCGACTCGGCATAGCGCCCCTGCTGGCACAACATCCAGCCATAATTATGCAGAACATCGGGGTCGCGCGGGCTGATGGCCAGAGCCCGGCGAAAGCTGTCTTCAGCCAGACGCGGGTCTCCCAGACGCATGTAAATCAGTCCTCGAAGGCTGTAGGCTTCGGAGAAGTTTGGGTCTGCCGAAATCGACTGCTTCAACTCATCCAGCGCAATAGTCGTTTGCCCCTGTTCAAAGTATCCAACCGCCAGCTCCAGCCTGATGCGGGCCCGCTTACGGCTGTCCGGCTCATCGGACTGGGTGACGATGTCCCCTTTGGCACCGCCCGGCCCACTTTCGGTTGAGGACGCACAGCCCGCCAGCGTGGCGAGGCTGACAATTGCCGACAGGCTCAGGAACAACCAGAACATCCAACGTTGGACGGATCGGTCTGTGCATTTGCTGCTACCTATCTTCGTTTGCATAAGTCAATGCTCCTGGGGCAATTTGTCCAACGCTGCTATGGGCCTGATCTCAATGGTACGTTGACGGGCCATGCGATCGCCCACCCGTGTACGGTCCATCACGTCACCGGCCAGTTGCCCGCAGGCCGCATCAATATCGTCGCCCCGTGTTTTTCGCACGGTGGTCACAATGCCCGCAGCACTGAGGATTTTTGCAAACTCCGCCACACGCTCTTTGGAAGATCGCGTCAGGCCTGATGCCGGAAACGGATTAAAGGGGATCAGATTGAACTTGCCCCAAACGCCACCTTTTGAGTGTTTACGAACCAGTTCTATCAGCTCGAGTGCATGCTCAGGTGTGTCGTTGACACCATCCAGCATGCAGTACTCAAAGGTGATGAAATCGCGAGGCGCATGGACGAGATAACGGTTACAGGTCTCCATCAACTCCGCAATAGGGTACTTGCGGTTAAGGGGAACCAGGTCGTCGCGCAGAGCATCGTTGGGTGCATGCAAAGACACGGCCAAGGCGACAGGACAATCCTGTGCAAGCCGGTCCATCATTGGCACCACGCCAGATGTTGACACAGTGACGCGCCTGCGGGAAAGGCCATAGCCGTGGTCATCGAGCATGACGCGTAGCGCCGGAACAAGTGCCGAATAGTTTTGTAACGGCTCGCCCATCCCCATCATGACGACATTTGAAATCACACGATCTTGTCGCCCAAGGCGTTTGCGCAAAAAATGTTCGGCGAACCACAATTGCGCGACGATTTCGCCCGTTGTCAGGTTGCGGCTGAATCCCTGGTGCCCTGTGGAGCAAAACCGGCAACCCACTGCACAGCCC
This sequence comes from Rhodoferax sp., assembly GCA_031430225.1. Taxonomy (GTDB): domain Bacteria; phylum Pseudomonadota; class Gammaproteobacteria; order Burkholderiales; family Burkholderiaceae_C; genus JANYCG01. The sequence continues at coordinate 13,133 of JANPAZ010000527.1, forward strand.
GCTTGCGAGGATAAGCAGAGGGTTCCCCGGTCGTCTTCGGGTATGAATACCGTCTCTACTGCGTCACCATTGCCAACATCAAACAGCCATTTGATAGTGCCGTCTTTCGAGAAATGCTGGGCTTTGACGGACAGAGGTACGACCCCAGCAATGCCTTTGAGCTTGTCCCGCAAGGATTTTGCGAGATCTGTCATGTCGGCGTAATTAGATACACCGTTTTGATGTATCCAGCGAAACAGTTGCTTCGCCCTGAAACGCTTTTCTCCCAGCTGCTCGCAAAAAACAGCCAGCCCGTCGAGGTCGAAATCGAGCAGGTTGACCGTCATCGCAGGCGCTGGGGGACTCGCTTTAACGCGAGTAAACGTTCATGCCCGGGAAGAAAAACCCGATTTCTACCGCAGCTGTTTCAGCCGCATCAGAGCCGTGAACCGCATTGGCGTCAATGCTGTCTGCGAAATCGGCACGAATGGTACCGGATGCTGCCTTCTTCGGATCGGTTGCACCCATGAGGTCACGATTCTTGAGGATCGCGCCTTCGCCTTCAAGCGCCTGGATCATCACCGGGCCGGAGATCATGAAGTCCACTAGGTCCTTGAAGAAAGGACGTGCTTTGTGAACGGCATAAAAGGCTTCAGCCTCCCCACGCGACAGGTGAGCCATGCGTGCGGCAACGACCTTGAGGCCGGCAGCCTCAAAACGGGCATAAATCTGGCCAATGACATTTTTTGCCACGGCGTCAGGCTTGATGATGGAGAGAGTACGTTCGATAGCCATTTGATTTTTTCCTGATACTTGAAGTTTTGTTATCTGCCCACCGGGCAAAGCCACTTATTTTAACCTGCCAGCACGGCATGTGTCGTGATGGCAACAAATTGAACCCGGCCAGCTCAGCGCCCGCGACCACCCCGGGTACGGCCACCACCGCCCTGGCCTCCCCCGCCCTGACCGCCGCCGCCGCCAAAACCGCCACCGCCACCGCCCCTGCGCCGCTGGCCTTGCCCCTGCCCTTGACCCTGGCGCTGGCGTGTAAAGCTGTCAGCGCCAATGTAGCCAAATGCTGTTTTCATGGGATCTGGCTGTGCGCCACCCGTTGCCTCGCGATCCGCTCTGTCGCCTTGCATGTTGCTGCGGTCTGCCCGCCCGCGATTGCGGCTTTGACCCTGGAAGGCTCCGTTGCCGCCAGCACCAGTATTTCCTTGACCTACGCTGGCACCATTGGCTGGCGGGCCGTTGCGTGGCTGCCCGTTATTGGAACCGCGTGGGCCGCCGGTGCGACCACCACGTCCCCCGCGCCCCCGATTGCGCCCGGTACCTGCACCGTTACCTGCACCACCTGACCCGGCTAACGCTTCCGGGGCACCTCGGCCGTTTGGCGGGTTTACACCGTTTTCACTGACCAGATCGCCATCGGCACGCGCGCCGCCACGTTCAGTCCGATCACCCCTGCTTCCCGACCCCGCCGCCTGCATGAGTGCACGGATATCGATTTCGTCCAGTTCCATGCAGGCCCCGCGTTTGAGTCCTCGAGGCAACAACATCGCGCCGTACCGGATCCGGATCAGGCGACTCACAGCATGACCCACGGCTTCAAACATGCGACGAACTTCGCGGTTTCGCCCCTCAGAGATCGTCACACGGTACCAGCAGTTGGCGCCTTCACCGCCGCCCTCTTCAATCGAGCCGAACTGCGCCACGCCGTCGTCCAGCTTCACGCCGTCCAGTAATTTCTGTTTTTCTTCCTTGTTCAGGTTGCCCAGCACACGCACAGCGTACTCTCGCTCCAGACCAAACCGGGGATGCATGAGGTTATTGGCCAACTCTCCTGAGCTGGTGAAAAGAAGCAACCCTTCTGTGTTCAAGTCCAGCCGCCCGACGGATTGCCACTTCCCCTGGTGCAGCTTTGGAAGACGTCGAAACACGGTGGGACGATTTTGCAGATCGTCGTGGGTAACGACTTCCCCAGCCGGCTTGTGATAGGCAATCACGCGGGCCGGCGGCGGGTCGATGCGATACCGGATGGGCTTGCCATTGACCTTCACCTGATCACCAAACTGCACCCGTTGCCCGATGTGGGCGGGCTCGTTGTTCACGGTAATTCGCCCCTCCATGATGAGTTGCTCCATCTCCAGACGCGAACCCATCCCCGACTGAGCCAGCACTTTGTGAAGCTTGGGCGTCTCGACCATCGGTGCCAACACACGTTTCGGCGGCAACAGGTCTGGAATTTCCTCATCGGCATCGAACTGCCCGGAGATCACGTCCACGAAACGATTGTCAGGCCCCGCAACGGCCGTGGCCGTTGCCGACGGAACGGCCACCTCTGGCGGGGTGTCGGCAGCTTGAGCGGACATCGAGTTTGCTATATTTTCAATAGCTGACTCGGCAATATCTACCTGGGCCTTTTGCACATTTTTATCCGTAACCTCACCAGAGTCAGGCGACGCGGCGCCGGGGTTATCAGTGGTCATATTGTGGTTGGGGTTAAAGGAAAAAGGTCGGCGCCCGGCTCGACGGCTTGGGTGTCACTGTCTGACACCATGAATCCCTGTTGCTGTTGCGACTCGCCCAACTCCAGGCCAGGCTGCACGCTTTCGGTCATTTTCGTGAGTGAATGCAAAGCGCCCAGCGGCTGCGCCGGATTGTCCAGCAACGGCAGCTGATCAAGCGACTCCAGTCCGAGGTCGTCCAAAAAATGTCGGGTCGTGGCAAACAGTGCCGGTCGGCCCACAGTTTCACGGTGGCCTATGACTTCAACCCATCCGCGGTCTTCGAGCTGTTTGATGATGAGAGAGTTGACCGCCACCCCACGGATGTCTTCCATGTCACCGCGTGTGACCGGCTGGCGATAGGCAATGATGGCCAGTGTTTCCAGGGCGGCGCGCGTGTAACGTGGCGGCTTTTCTGGGTGCAGTCGATCAAGATAGTGGCGTAGCTCGGGACGACTCTGAAAACGCCAGCCTGACGCCACGTTAACCAACTCGACGCCGCGTTGCGTCCAATCAAGCTGGATGTCCCGCAACAGGGTCTTGAGGGTGTCTACACCCAATTCATCGTCAAAAAGCGTGCGCATATCCCGCATCGGCAGCGGCTGGGGCGCGCAAATCAGGGCGGTTTCAAGTATGCGTCTGGCATCCACCGTATTCATGGTCAGGCGATTCCGGGAAAGGCACCGTCACAGTGCAAAAATCAGGGTGATACGAATTGGGGCGCAACGAGCAAAATGGGCTCTAGGCGGGCGCACCCGGGACATTAAGCCCTATTGAGTAAGCCCCACGGCGGCTTCGCCAGGGCATTGGCTCTAGAGCCATCAACTTTCATTGTACCGCAGCGAAAGTGACTGCACGGCACTGCGAAAGTCTTCCGGCAGTGGTGCCTGAAAAACCAGTTCCTCACCCGTCACCGGATGTTTGAAGGCCAGCTGCCGTGCATGCAGCGCTTGCCGCGTCATTCCGCCGCCGGGCTGCCCCCCGTACAGCGCGTCAGCCACAAGGGTAAAACCTATCGATGCCATGTGCACCCGAATCTGGTGAGTTCGCCCGGTGTGCAGCGTACAAAGCACCAGTGCGCCAGACGCTGACGTGTCCAGTACCCGACATGTCGTGTGCGCGGCCTTGCCTGCGTTGCGCGCAAGATCGACCACGGCCATGCGCAAGCGGTTGCGGGGATCCCGCCCGATTGGCGCATCAACCTCCCGTATCGCCGCACCCGACCAGGGCTTTGCAGTCAAAGCAAGGTACTTGCGGCTCACGTGGCGCGCAGCAATCAACTGCACCAGTGCATCCATGGTGGCGCGCGTTCGGGCAACCACCATGAGGCCGCTGGTGTCTTTGTCCAGCCGGTGAACAATTCCGGCGCGTGGCAAGGCTGCCGCCATGCTGTCAAAAGCCAGCAGACCGTTGAGCAGGGTCCCGCTCCAGTTTCCGGGTGCCGGGTGCACCACCAGCCCAGCGGGCTTGTTGATGACCATCAGGTGTGCGTCACTAAAGACGACATCCAGGGTCATGGCTTCGGGTTTGAAGGCCTGACTTTGGGGTGTGGGCTTGAGTTCGATGGTGCCGCGATCGCCGGCCTTCACCCGAGCCGAAGGCTTGGTGGCCAAGGCGCCGTTGAGCTGGACCATGCCAGCATCTATCAACTGTTGAAGATAACTTCGCGAGAACTCAGGAACGAGTTCCACCAAAGCCAGATCAAGGCGCTTGCCATGCAACGCCGGCGTGATGTCCAGCTGCCGTGACTCGGCTTCGAGCTCGGCGTCAGTTCCCTCGTCGAACTCTGCCGCCGCAGGGGCGCTCGATATAATCGGCTCTGATTGTTTCAAGAAAGATGTCCGCAATGCTCAAAGCCAAATTATCGGTTGTTTGTGTCCTGTTCTCGGCTTGCACTGCCGCGCTGCTGACCGGCTGCTCAACCACTGAGGTGGACAAGACGGCGGCGATGAGCCCCAACAAGATCTACGCTGAAGCCAAGGATGAAATGAGTGCGGGGGCCTACGACAAGGCTGTCTCCCTGCTTGAGAAGCTTGAAGGACGCGCTGCCGGAACACCACTCGCCCAGCAGGCACAGCTTGACAAGGCCTATGCCCGCTACAAGGCGGCTGAGCCTGCCGAAGCGCTTGCTGCGCTGGACAGGTTCGTGAAGTTGCATCCAGCCAGCCCGGCCATTGATTACGCGCTATACCTCAAGGGCATCATCAATTTCAATGACGACTTGGGACTCTTCTCAAGCATCACGCGCCAGGATCTATCCGAGCGCGACCAGAAAGCGGCCAAGGAATCCTTTGAGTCGTTCAAAGAGCTCGTGACGCGGTTTCCGACCTCTCGCTACACACCCGATGCGCGAATGCGCATGACGTACATCGTCAACTCGTTGGCCCAATACGAGGTACACGTGGCCAAGTATTATTTTTCACGCGGCGCCTATGTGGCCGCCATCAATAGAGCCCAAACTGCACTGGCAGACTACCGCGACGTTCCAGCCCTGGAAGAAGCGATGTTCATTGTCTACAAGTCGTACGACGCGTTGGGCATGCCGCAGTTGCGCGATGACGCCAAGCGGATTCTTGACAAGTCTTACCCAAAAGGCGAGTTCGTCACAAACGGCTTCAAGGCGAAAACGGATCCCTGGTGGAAGGTTTGGTGAGCTGATTCAGGCTTTCCAGGAACTCTTCCTGTGTCGTGATTCTCCGCATCGGCGGTAAGGCCCCCATCAATCGACGCCCGTAACCCATCGTGGCCAGGCGCGTGTCGGCGATGACCAAAATTCCCCGGTCAGACTCACGCCGGATGAGTCGACCAGCGCCTTGCTTGAGCGCGACAGCCGCCTCGGGCAAAAAGTAGTCTTTGAACGGACTTCGGCCCATCCCTTCCAGCCGGCTCGATCTGGCCTCGACCAGCGGATCATTGGGTGGCGGAAACGGCAGTTTGTCTATCACCACCAGTTGAAGGGCTTCGCCCGGAATATCCACGCCTTCCCAAAACGAGGCGGAGGCCACCAAAATGCAGCCCGGTCGACCCGATTCAAGGGCCTGAGCCCCCGAGCGAAACCTATCCAGCAATTCACGCTTGGGACGCTGCCCCTGCACCAGAATTTCCAGCTGGCGGGATTCACCAAAATGCACCTCCAAAGCATCGCCGATGACGCGCAATGCGCGCAGCGTGGTGGTCAGGACCAGGGTGCGACCCCCAATCGCCGAGGCAGCAACGGCGACAAAGGCGGCTACCGCCGCGCTGTGCGATGGATCGCCTGGTTTGGGCAGGTCACGTGGAACATAAACTGCGGCCTGCGCCGGGTAATCAAAAGGGCTCTCCACTTTCAAAATCTCGGCGTCACCCAAACCACAAGGCTCAGTAAACCACGTTAGCCGGGCATCGTCACCCAACGTGGCTGACGTAAAGATCCACGACTTTGTCGCAACGCCGTCATCGGCAGCCTTGAGCATTTTTCCCTGAACTGCGCTGGCAATGTCCAGCGGCGACTCCACCAAACGCAACTGTGTTCCCACATCCAGCCACCGCACCGAATCTGAATCGCCAGGCAGCATGAACGCCGTGATGCGGGCTTCGACCGCCGCAACGCGTTCCAGCAAACGCTCAAAATCCGGGGCAATCTCGCTGACAGTTTCGAGCGACATCGCGGTCTGGGTACAAGCCTGGTGCAGAGCCTCAAGGCCGGCATTCCAGTCCCGCTCATCGACCCCGTCTGGCGAGCCCTCGGTCCACCTCAACTTCGTGCCCAAAGGCCGCGTGCCCACCATCATGCGCAAATCACGGGCCTGATGCTCCAGGCTCGCGGCAACCGACTGCCAGTCGGCCAGGCCGCGCGCCAGACTCGACCCCGAAGCCAGCACATCACGCGCCAGGTCCAGCAATTGGCCTGTGCTGAGAAAGGTGCCCAGAAACTGCACACCGATTTCATTGAGCTGATGCGCTTCATCAAAAATAACCGTGTTGACGGTGGGCAGCAGCTCCGCGACACCCGACTCACGCACGGCCATATCGGCAAAAAAAAGATGGTGGTTGATAACCACGACATCCGCCGCCAGCGCTTCGCGCCGCGCCAGGTTGACATGACACGCCCGAAAACGGGGGCACTCGGAGCCCAGACAATTTTCGCGGGTAGACGTCACAAGGGGTATCAGCGGCGAGCGCTCATCAAGGCCCGTCAGCTCAGCCAGGTCACCCGACTGTGTGGCAAGCGACCATTTTTCAATACTGCCCAGCGAGAGCGCCGCGCCTCGATCTACAGGGGAAACTGATTGCCGCGCTGAATCAAGCCGATGAAGGCAAAGATAGCTTGATCGCCCTTTTAGGAGCGCCATTCGTAAAGGCAGACCCAGCGCCTTGACGAGTAGCGGGAGGTCCCGGCCAAACAGCTGGTCCTGCAAGGTCTTGGTGGCCGTCGACAACAAAATACGCTTGCCACTGAGCAGCGCGGGCACGAGATAGGAGAATGTTTTTCCAACACCGGTGCCCGCTTCAACGACCAGTGCACCCCCTGATTCAATGGTACGGGCAACGGCTAGCGCCATGGCGGTCTGTCCAGCACGGGGGCGGAATCCCTTCACCAGATGCGACAACGTCCCTTCTGGCGCAAATAATTGCCTGACTGCCGTCTGCAAATCCATCCGTCAGGCCGGCTCGTTGGGCGTTAGTTCCCGCTCAATACGCGCCATTTCGTCACGCAGGGCCAGCCGACGTT
>JANPAZ010000528.1:0-5619 GCA_031430225.1 Rhodoferax sp.
GGCTACCGGGGGCGGTGGGGGTCAACCGCGTGGTGCGGGCCGACGGAAGCACTGAAGAACTGGGGCACATTGGCCAGGCACAGATGCAGCCAGAGGATGTGTTTGAGATTCACACGCCGGGTGGCGGTGGCTTTGGCACCACGACTGATTAATGCGGTGACTGTAGTCTCAAGGCAGGTTGACCGGCCTCATAAAAAGCCAAAAGTGTGACTTTTTGCTGATGTCAAAAGGTGTTTCCATATGTAAACTAATTTTTACATTTTGGGAGTTCACCATGCTCGTTGTCACCTTCATCGTTGTTTGTGTTTGCGTTGTTTTGACTCTCGCACTTGCGGCATCTTCGTCGGGTGCGGGTGGCATGGTGACGGCCGAGGATGAGCACAGTAGTCCGACTGCGAAACCCGTGCAGGCCTTTAAAACCTCACACGATGGCGTAGCCACCGAAAACCAGCCCATCGTCTCAGCGGCTGGCCTGCAATAGATCTTCGCAGCCCCCATAAAAAAACCCGCCGAGGCGGGTTTTTTTTATGTCTGCCAGAAAGTGATTACTTCTTGGCGGCGCTGGCAGCTGGCTTGGCAGCGTCGGCCTTGGCGTCAGCTTTGGCTTCGGGCTTGGCGTCTTTCTTGTCAGCCTTGGCGGACTTGGCGTCGTCCTTGGCTTTCTTGTCTGCATCTTTCTTGGCCTTGGCTTCGTCAGCCTTTTTCTGCTTCTCATCAGCCTTGGCTTTCTTCTCTGCGTCTTTTGCGGCTTTGGCGTCAGCCTTTGGGTCTTTCTTTTCGTCCTTGGCAGCAGGTGCGGGCGCGGCGGCAGCTACGGGCGCTGCGGCTTTGGCGGCGGCTGGGGCGGCCGCTGCGACGGGCGCAGCAGCTTTCATGTCAGCCTTCTTTTCTTCGGCTTTGGCGGCAGGTGCAGCAGCAGCGGGTGCAGTGGCTTTAGCGGCAGCAGGTGCTGCGGCAGCCACGCCCTTGAAGCCAGCACCACCGACTGTCAGGCCTTCAGCCGAAAATTTCGCGGCATTGCCTTCGCCCACGCCTTTGACGCGCTCGATGAAGTCATTCCAGTCCTTGAAGTTGCCCTTTTTGCGCTCGTCAAGGATCTTGGATGAGATCGCGGGGCCAATGCCTTTGATGCTATCGAGCTCGGCGGCGGTGGCCTTGTTCACATCCACTGCGGCAAAAGACGCAGCGGCGTACAGCATGACCACAAAGGCCAAAATTTTCTTCAACATGAATTAACTCCTGAGTTTAAAAGTGGAGGGGCAAGGAACTCGACTGAACCAGGCCACAGGGCCAAAGCCATAACGATGCGGACGCCGTAGTGGTTGACGTGACCCCGGGAATTGACGTCAACGGCGATTTTTAAGGGGCATCAAGCGCCGGATGCCAGCGTTTTGACGTACTTTTCAACGCCTGTTGCGACGTCCGCGAAGGAATGGTCGCAACCCGTTGCCCGCAATTCTGTCAGGTCGGCTTGGGTGTAGCTCTGGTATTTACCCCGCAATGCGTCGGGGAACGCAATGTATTCGATGAGCCCGGATGACACCGCTGTGGCCAGGTCAAGCGCGGGTTCGTGGTTGGCACGGCGCAAGGTGTTCACCACAGCCAGCGCCACATCGTTGAAGGGCTGAGCACGCCCCGTCCCCAGATTGAAAATTCCAGATTGTCCGGGGTGATCAAAAAACCAGAGGTTGACGGCCACCACATCATCGATAAACACAAAGTCCCGCATTTGTGAGCCCGCACCATATCCGCCGTACTCGCCAAACAGTCTGACCTTGCCCTCTGCCAGAAACTGGTGGTATTGGTGAAACGCCACACTGGCCATACGCCCTTTGTGTTGCTCCTGGGGTCCGTAGACGTTGAAGTACCGAAAGCCCACCACCTGGGCGGTCTTGCCCAGCCGGGAGCGCTGGAAGTCTGCGCCGCACTCGCGCCGCATGCGCTGGTCAAACAGCAGCTTGGAGTAGCCATAGACATTCAGTGGCCGCTCAAACTCGGGTAACTCACGGAAGGTGTCCGAGCCACCGTACGTGGCGGCAGAAGAGGCATACAGCAACCGTGCACCGCGTTTCTGGCACGTCTGGAACAGGCTGGTTGAGAGCCTGTAGTTGTTGTCCATCATGTACTTGCCGTTGGTTTCCATGGTGTCGCTGCACGCACCTTCATGGAACACGGCTTCAACCTGCCCATAGGAGCCATGCGCAAAGTTGTCGTAGAAGTCGCCGGCGTCGACATAGTCCGAAATGTGCAGCGACGACAGATTGAGAAACTTGTCGCCCTGGGTCAGGTCATCAACGGCAATGATGTCGTCAATGCCCCGGGCATTAAGGCCTTTGATGATGTTGCTTCCAATGAAACCGGCTGCACCGGTCACGACGATACGGGTCATGAAATGGTTCTCCTTCTGTCTCAGACCGGGGCAAACAGCTCGTCATAGCTGACGGTTGCGGTACCGAATTTTCCCACCACGATGCCACCCGCCCGATTGGCCAGGGGCATGGCATCACGCAGACTCAGGCCGGCCGCCACAAACGCAGCCATGGTGGCAATGACGGTGTCGCCCGCACCCGTGACGTCAAACACTTCGCGGGCCTGCGCACTCACGTGCAGTTGCCCCCGGTCGTCGAACAGCGTCATGCCTTCTTCGCTTCGCGTGAGCAGAATGGCGTCCAGCCCCAGCTGGCCGCGCAGGTTGTGTACCTTGGTCTGCAATTGGGCTTCATCTGACCAGGCACCGATGACCTGTTGCAACTCAGCCCGGTTAGGGGTGATCACGCTTGCATTTTGATAGCGTGAGTAGTCGCTGCCCTTGGGGTCGATCAAGATGGATTTTCCAGCGGCCTTGGCACCCGCAATCATGTCGCTGACGTGCGCGAGCCCGCCCTTGCCGTAATCCGAGAACAGCACGGCATCATGGTGAGGCAATAGCTGTGCAAAGACAGCACTTTGCGAGGCAAGAATTTCCGTTTCTGGCGTGTTCTCAAAGTCCAGGCGAATAAGTTGCTGCTGGCGACCAATCACCCTCAGCTTGACCGTCGTCTTGAGCTGTGCGTCACGGCCAAAATGGGGCTCAATGCCGGTTTGCGCCACCAGCGCTTCGAGCTTGTGGCTGGCTTCGTCGTCACCCACCACGGTCAATAGTGACGCTTTGGCTCCCAGCGTGACAACGTTGTAGGCCACATTGGCTGACGCGCCAATGCGCTCTTCTTCACGGGTCACGCGCACTACAGGTACCGGCGCCTCCGGTGAAATGCGATCCACCGCGCCAAACCAATAGCGGTCCAGCATGGCGTCGCCCACCACCAGTACGCGGGCCTTCGAGAGGGTTTCTTTGGAAATGGTCATAACTCTTCAACTCTACGGGCGGGATAGCTGTCCCAGGCCTGGCAGCCGGGGCACTGCCAGAAATGTTGCTTGGCTTCAAAACCGCAGGCTGCACATCGGTAACGGGTGAGCGGCTTCACGGCATGGTCGAGCGCACGCTGCACCTGGGGGTGGAACTGTTCGTGTTCAAGCCTTTCACCGGCAATCCATTTGGCGGCGGCGACAAGGGACGGTTCCCGCTCAAGATGACGCACATACCAGTCGCGTGCGCTGGGAGCTGGCCCGTCAATCGACGCTTCCAGTGACACGATCGCTTCCAGCACGTCCAGCGACGGCGTCTGGCTATAGCTGGCCTTGAGCAAGTCAAGCGCGGTTTTGGCATGCCCGGATTCAATCGCCAGTTGCGCCAGTTGCCCTGCCAGTAGCGGCGTTGCATTGGGTGCTGAACCCAGCGTGTGGACCAGCGTTTCGTAGGCCGCAGCAGCGTTACCCATGCGCGCTTGCAGGCGCGCCATGTCCATGCACGGGCGGGGTGCGGCAGGTGCTGTTGCCATGGCTTGCTTGAGAAGGGCCAGGGCTTCGTCGGGCTCATTGCCTGCAATCAGTGCGTCAGCCTGCTCGCACAGGTAGTGCGCCAAGCGGGCGCTGAAGCTGCCCTGATCCGAGTGCTCAAGGCGTTGTGCAATTTCGGCCGCGTGCACCCAGTCCCGCGAACGCTCATAGTTGGCCAGCAGGGCCAGCCGTGCCTGTGACTCAAAAGGAGTCCCTTCGAGCTTGAGCAAGGCGGTTTCAGCACGGTCCAGCAGGCCCGCCTTGAGGTAGTCCAGCGCCAGCGCATGCTGGGCACGTTGGCGGTCGGCCAGGCTCAGATCCCCGCGCGACAGAAGGTGCTCGTGCACGCGCACGGCACGCTCGTATTCACCGCGACGGCGAAACAGATTGCCCAGCGCGAAGTGAAGCTCGGACGTGTCAGGATCGTTCTGGACGGCTTCAATGAAGGCGTCGATGGCCTGATCCTGTTGCTCGTTGAGCAGGAAATTCAGGCCCTTGAAATAGGCCTTGGGCGCACGCCGGTTCTCAAGGCGCATCTGCCGCAAATCTATGCGGGAGGCCAGCCAGCCAAGCCCAAAGGCCAATGGCAGGCCCAGCAAAATCCAGCTGAGATCAAAATCCATGCGGACCCATTCGGATTAGAGGCCTTGTGGTGGCGAGGACGGCGTCTGACCATTGGTACGATCAGGGGCTTCAGACACAACTTTGCGTGAGCGTGCCGCCGCTGTGCGCTGCTTCCACCATCTTGGCACCATGCCCAGAACGCCCACAAACAGGCCTGCGGCAAAGGCGGTCAACACAATCAGGACCATGGGCGAACGCCATTGGGTACCGAAGAAAAAATTCACCGCAGCATCTTGCTGGTTATTCAGGGCGAATGCGAAAAGCGTAAAAAAAATGGCTGCATTGAAGAGCCATTTGAGTAACCACGCCAATTGTTTCATGGGGTTGCGCCTCAGGCCACCAAGTCTTTTGTCTCTGTGCCCTTGCTGTTGGACAGCAGTTCGCTGGTGCGTTCGTCCACAGCCTCGCGCAAGGCTTTGCCCGGCTTGAAGTGGGGTACGCGTTTTTCGGGAATGGCTACGCTTTCACCACTGCGCGGGTTACGTCCCAGGCGCGGGGGGCGCCGGTTGATGGAGAAGCTGCCAAAGCCCCGAATTTCTATGCGATGACCCCGCACCAGCGCGTCGTTCATTGCGTCAAGGATGGCCTTGACCGCAAATTCGGTATCGCGGTGGGTGAGCTGGGGGAAACGATTGGCCAGGTCTTCAACAAGGTCAGAGCGAGTCATGGCGTAAAAATCAGAAGATGAAAAAAAGCGACCGGCGCATGAACGGCGTCCGGTCGCTTGTTTTGTTAGTACATCAACAAGTATTAATTGTTGTCCAGCTTGGCGCGCAACAAAGCGCCCAGGCTGGTCGTACCAGCGTTTTCACGGGCAGAGGCCTGGCTCAAAGTAGCCATGGCTTCAGACTGGTCAGCCATGTCTTTGGCTTTGATTGACAACTGGATGTTGCGGGTCTTGCGATCCACGTTAACCACCACGGCCGTGATTTCGTCGCCTTCTTTAAGCACATTACGGGCGTCTTCCACGCGGTCACGTGAAATTTCCGAAGCGCGCAGGTAGCCGATGATGTCTTCGCCCAGGTCAATTTCAGCACCCTTGGGATCAACCGTCTTGACCTTGCCGGTCACAACCTGACCCTTGTCGTTGATCGACACGAAGGTCGTGAACGGGTCGGA
>JANPAZ010000529.1:0-2838 GCA_031430225.1 Rhodoferax sp.
GCACCAAACACACCTGCGGCCAGGGCCGCACCGGCCGGGATGCGGATGACCGAATGAATGACGTCCCACACCGAATCGAGCCCGGGTATCTTGTCTGCAAAGAATTCAACGAACAACATGAAGCCACTGGCAAAAAGCACAACCGGATTGTGCAAAACAGCCAGCCCGACCGGCAACTGAATCCACCCCAGCCAGCCCGCCAGCCCCGTGATGAAAACTACCGCATACAACCGCAAACCGCTGGCCCAGCCCAGTGCGGCGGCAAGGGCCAGAAGCTGCGCCATGTCCATAGATTGCGCACCTTTGGCGACAACACCTGAAATCGCGGCAGAACCTGACCCAGCCACGGTGTGCCATAGGTTTTGCAGACTAGCCAAGAAAGCGTCCATCTTTGATGCCTCGGTTTTAGCTACGGCCCCACTGCGGGACAAAGCGGCATGTCATCGTGCGTTGCGATGTGGGTCACATCCTGAACACGCCAAACTTCGTGTCAGGAATCGGCGCATTCAAAGCCGCGCTCAAGCCCAAGCCCAGCACGCGGCGCGTGTCTGCCGGGTCGATGACGCCGTCATCCCACAGGCGGGCAGTGGCGAAGTAGGGGTGGCCCTGCACCTCGTACTGGTTGCGGATCGGGGTTTTGAAGGATTCTTCTTCCTCCATGCTCCACTGGCCGCCCTTGCCTTCGATGCCATCACGCTTCACTGTGGCCAATACACTGGCTGCTTGCTCGCCGCCCATGACGCTAATGCGTGCGTTGGGCCACATCCAAAGAAAGCGCGGCGAGTAGGCCCTGCCGCACATGCCGTAATTGCCGGCGCCAAAACTGCCGCCAATGATGATGGTGAACTTGGGCACAGCCGCACACGCGACCGCCGTCACCATCTTGGCACCGTTGCGGGCAATGCCCTCGTTCTCGTATTTGCGCCCCACCATGAAGCCCGTGATGTTTTGCAAAAACACCAATGGGATCTTGCGCTGGCAACACAGCTCAATGAAGTGCGCACCCTTGAGGGCCGATTCACTGAACAAAATACCGTTGTTGGCGATGATGCCCACCGGCATGCCTTCAATGTGCGCAAAGCCCGTGACCAGCGTGGCACCGAAGCGGGCCTTGAACTCGTCAAACTCACTGCCATCGACGACACGGGCGATGATTTCGCGCACGTCAAATGGCTTGCGCGTATCCGCCGGAATCACGCCATACAACTCGTTTGCTTCAAATTTGGGAGCAATAGGGGCTTGAATGGCAAGGGCGTGGAGCTTCTTTTTATTTAAATTTTTGACGGACGCGCGCGCCAATGCCAGCGCATGGGCGTCGTTCTGCGCCAGGTGATCAGCCACCCCAGATAGCCGCGTGTGCACATCGCCACCACCCAGGTCTTCTGCTGTCACGACCTCTCCCGTGGCCGCCTTCACCAATGGCGGCCCGCCCAGAAAAATCGTGCCCTGGTTCTTGACGATGATGGCTTCGTCGCTCATGGCCGGCACGTAGGCACCGCCCGCCGTGCACGACCCCATGACCACCGCAATTTGTGCGATACCCAGGGCACTCATTTGCGCCTGGTTGAAGAAGATACGGCCGAAGTGGTCGCGATCGGGAAACACTTCATCCTGGTTGGGCAAATTGGCACCCCCTGAATCCACCAGATAAATGCAGGTCAGGCTATTTTGCTGCGCAATCTCTTGGGCACGCAGATGCTTTTTGACGGTCAGCGGGTAATAAGTCCCCCCCTTCACGGTGGCGTCGTTGCAGACGATCATGCAGTCCACCCCGCTCACGCGGCCGATACCTGCAATCACACCAGCACACGGCGCACTGTCGGTGCCATCCCGATCCGGGTACATGCCTAAAGCGGCCAGCGGTGAGAGCTCCAGAAATGGCGTGCCGGGGTCCAGCAGCATCTGTACACGATCACGCGGCAGCAGCTTGCCCCGCGCGGTGTGCCGGGCTCGCGCCACATCGCCACCCCCAAGAGACGCCAGCGCCACCTTGGCCCTGAGATCTTCCACCACCAAGCGCATGGCAGCGGCATTGGCCTGAAACTCCGCGGAGCGGGCGTTTAGTTTTGTCTCCAGCATCGGCATTTTGATGACCTTTTCTACCCGTCTAGTTGACGTTTACGTAAACGTCAATTGTGGCACGCTTTACCGGCGCAGCAAATCTGGCAGGTGCGCCATGTCAGTGAATATATGGTGCGCCCCGGCCTCGCGCAGGGCAGCGGCGTCCACATGCGCCGTTGTTGCAGGAGCGTAGGCAAACACGGTTGCGCCAGCGGCCACACCCGCCGTCACACCAGTCACGGTGTCTTCCACCACGGCACAGCAGGCAGGGTCAACCGTCAGCGCAGCGGCGGCGGCCAGGTACACGTCTGGAAAGGGCTTGGAGCGCGGCGTCTCATGCCCACTGAAGATGCGTCCTTCAAAATACTGAACCAGTCCGAGTTTGCGCAGCATGAGTTCGACCTTGAAGCGGTCAGCACCTGACGCACAGGCGATCCGGCCGTCATGGTGCGCATGGATCTGATGCACGGCATCGTGAACATTGCCGATCGCATTGACATGAGCCTGCAAGGCCAGATTGCGACGGGCCCGAAAACCGGCAAGCCAGGCTTCTGTCACGGGTTCACCGGTCTGCCGGGCAATCAGCTCGGCTTCGTCCTTGACTGCCTTGCCTACAAACAGACGCATGCACTCAGTTGCTGTCATCGTCCACCCGCGCTCCTGCAACATATCGCGCAAAACACCATTGGTGATGGGTTCGCTGTCAACCAGCACACCATCACAGTCAAACAGGACTGCCTCAAATTTCATGCTCGTTCGTGCTCAGTCTTCACTTTT
>JANPAZ010000530.1:0-2497 GCA_031430225.1 Rhodoferax sp.
AGGATCATGATGATGCCAAACGTCACCTTGTCAAAACCATAGGCTTCGGCCATGGGGGCCAGCAGGGGTGCCAGGATCAGAATGGCTTCACCGGTGGTCATCAGGCAGCCGACACCCAGGAGCAAAATATTCACCAGCAACATGAACATGACCGGGCTGCTGATGTAGCCCTGCATGAACTGCACCATGGCGGTTGGCACCCGGTGTTCGATCAGGATGATGTTCAGGCTCAGGGCCACGGCCAGCACCGGGAACAAAGAGCCCCCCAATTTGGAAGCCTCCAGCACCACGTTGTAAAAATCCTTGAGCTTCATCTCGTGGTGCACAAAGGTTTCAACGCAGATGGCATACACCAGCGCCACTGCAGCCGCCTCTGTGGCGGTGAAAAACCCGCTGTAGATGCCCCCCAGCAAAATCACCGGCATCATCACGGCCCAGACTCCGTTTTTGCAGGCCAGAGTGAACTCGGCCATGCTGAACTTCTGGCTGGGCATGTTGCGGTTGAACCAGACTGCGTAAATGGCAAACACAATCAGAATCAGCAAGCCAGGGCCGACACCCGCAAGAAACAGGTCGGTCACCGACGCTTCTGTCACCAGACCATAAATGATCATGGGAATGGAGGGCGGAATGATGATGCCCAATGTGCCGCCCGACATGATGGTGCCCAGGGCAAACTTGTTGTCGTACCCAGCCGCCTTCATGGCGGGGTACATCACTGTGCCAATAGCCAGCATGGTGACGATGCTGGAGCCCGAAATGGCCGCAAAAATACCGCAACTCAGGATGGCAGCCACGGCAAGACCACCCGGCAAAGGGCGTGCAATGGCCGCCATGATGTCGATCAAGCGCTTGGCCGTTGACCCCTGGGTCATCACGTTGCCACACAGGATGAACAGGGGAATTGAGAGGATCAACTCCTTGTCCAGCCCGACCCACATGTCTTCAATAATGAAGTCCAGCTGGCCCTTGCCCCAGGCAAATTGCACAAAAGCGCAGACGCTCAAAAGTATGACGATCAGCGGCTGGCGCAACAGCAACAGCAGCGCCACCATGGCGATCAGCAAAAGGGGGTAAGTCATTCCTGGAACTCCGGTGGCAGCGGGCGCAAGGCAGGCCAGGCCGCATACAGAAAATACCGGACAGATGCCGACAAAAACCCCAGGGGAATGGCCAGCTGGAACGGCCACACTGGCAAATTGAAGGCCTGCGCACGCAGCCCCGCCGCCATGGTGGAGCTGATGAAGACATAGCCGTAGTAGGCCACGCCCAGCATGAATAGACCCGTGATCACGTCAGCCAGCCGGTCTACCGCCGGACCCCAGTCCTTCGGTACCCAGCCAAAACCCACGCGCGGCAACAAATGGCTTCCGGTTGCAGTGGCAATGCCAATGCCGCAAAAACTGGCCAGCACCAGTGAATAGACTGACAGTTTCTGGGCGCCATACACCCCGGTGGCGCCCTTGATGTCCAGCAGCTTGTAGATGGGGCCGAGCACTTCACGCCCGGCCACGTCCAGAATCAGTAGCACCGCGATCAGGCCGAACGCGGCAACCGCAACCAGGCACTCGGCGCGGTGCCAACCGTTGGCAAAATTGCGTGCGAATGCTGGCGCATCAGGGTGCGCCGCAGGTATGGCAGCTTGAGTCATGGTTGACCCAGCCTACTTGCTACAGGCTTGAAGACCAGCTTCCATCTTGGCGAAAAAGGCGGCAGGGTCACCGCCTGTTTCCTTGACGATTTGCGGGTACACGGGCTCCATCGACTTACGCCAGACGGCGCGCTGCTCGGGCGTCAGCGTGACCGTCTGGCCACCGGCCTTTTCGTGCATGCCAAACAACACTGTCTCAAAGCCACGCACTTCGGCGCGGTATTTGGATGATGGATTGCGCGCCGTGGCGCGGACTATCGCCTCCTGGTGGTCTTTGCTCAGCTTGTCATACGTCGCCTTGTTCATCAATGACAACCCTGGGGAGTCATAAAACCCGCGGGTTGCCACAGTAGCCACCTTGGTCAGCCCGGAGGGCAGCGCATAGGTGATGGGCGTGAACACCGCTTCGGCAAGGCCGGTCTGAAAAGCAGGAATCCATTCAGGCAGGCCCAGCGGGTTGGGATTGGCGCCAACGGAAGTCCAGAACAATTGCTGCGTCTTGTTGGCATAGCTCGCGGCCTTCACGCCATTGGCGTCTTTGGGGCTCAGGTAAGCCTTCTTTCCCCAAATATCAATGTTGCCCACCTCGGTCCAGCCCGTGAACTGAATACCCTTTTTGGCAAACAGGTCCTTGACGACGGCGTACAGGTGGTTGTCGAGCACACAGTCCTGCTCCGCCAGAGACTTGAAATACAGCGGCATGAGCAAAAGGCCGATCTCGGGCACGATCAGCGCGGCCGAGCCACCCGAATAGCCCCCCATATCAATACGGCCACGGGCCACTTGCTGCACCGTGTCTTGCTCGCTGCCCAGGGCCGAGGCAAAGAACGGCTGAATCTTGATTTC
>JANPAZ010000531.1:0-5285 GCA_031430225.1 Rhodoferax sp.
TGTTTCCTTCTTTGGAAAGTTGTTGAACAGGCCTCAATGGTGCCTGCCCGGCCCCTGGGAATGGTGTCGGTCCCGTCTCGTATTGTTTCGGTTTATTTCAATAGTCGCTATACTATTTATAGCTAACTATGTAATTTCTATGTGGGCCTTCTGCCGATTTGACCGATGAAGTCATATGAAACGGCCACGACGGTCTTTGCGGGCCCGGTGGCCAATTCGGCTATTCAATCTGCAGCTTGGTGTCGCGCACCAGTTGCGTCCATTTCGCCACTTCTGACTTCAGGAAACTCTCAAACTGGCCCGGCGTCAGCGGCGTTGGCTCGGCGGCCATGTCGTGCAGGCGCGCCTTGATGTCTGGCAACGCCAGAGCGTCGTTGAGCGCCTTGTTCAATCGGGCGATCACGGGCTCGGGCGTTTTGGCCGGCGCGCACAGACCCCACCACTGTATAGCGCTGAAACCTGCAAAGCCCTGTTCTGCCACAGTGGCCACGTCGGGCAGCACCGGATCACGCCTGGTGGACGCCACAGCGAGCGCCCGCAGCTTGCCAGATTTGATGTGGGGCAAAGCCGTCGTCAGGCTGGGAAACATGGCGTCTACCTGCCCACCCAGCAGATCCTGCATGGCAGGCGCGGCCCCCTTGTAAGGCGCGTGAACCAGATCAACGCGCGCCTGATTCTCAAGGTACTCCATGATGAGATGGGTGGCCGAGCCATTGCCCGCGGATGAAAAACTCATACCTTGCGGCTTGGCGCGGGCCAGAGTCAGAAATTCCTGCAGGTTTTTGGCCTTGCTCTTTTCACCGACCACCAGCACGTTGGACGTTTGCGCCATCATGCCGATGGGCGTGAAATCGGCAATCGGGTCGTATTTGATGTTGAGCACAGCCGGGTTGGTGCTGTGGGTGGCCACAAAGCATTCCATCAGCGTGTAGCCGTCAGGGGCTGCGCGGGCAACTTCCATCGCAGCAATGGTGCCGGACGCGCCCGCCTTGTTTTCAATCACGATGGGCGTGCCCAAAGACTGCGACATTTTCTCGGTAACCATGCGCGCCACAGCATCTGCGCCGCCGCCCGCCGCCAACGGCACAATGAGCTTGATGACCTTGTTGGGGAAGGCGCTTTGGGCATGACCCGAGGTAGGAATCAATATGAATGCCAGCAAAACTTGAGCGAGGCTGGCACTGCACAGGAGGCGGCGTGAGAAAAGTAAGTTCATGGCGCATTAGATCAGCATCAAACCCGGCCCGTTTAACATAGGAACCTGCTCCGAAACGCCGGGGTTAAAAACCCGGGGCGACATAGTCCAGACCCACTTACACGTCATGTCCAAACATTCACTGCAGTCACTGTTGGCCCAAAAATCCTGGGCCAACAACGAGTTGTTCAACGTGCTGGCCACGGTAGCGGCCGAGCCGCATGCGGTCCCAGTTCACGCTGCCATTCGTACCCTGAACCACATTTATGTGGTCGACCACACACGGGGCGTATCACCGGGGGAATGTAGGCCAGATCTTCAAGTCCATTTCTGTGTCACCCCCGCGTGACCTTTACACCAAATTTCTTCATGTCCGCGACCCGTCACGCCGGTAACCTGCCGCCCTGACAACAGCCCCGCATATCGGTATATAATCAAAGGCTGTCCGCGAAAAGTACGCCAGAATTGTCTGGCGCGGCTATTGCCACTGAACACAAGGAAGAAGTCATGAAAGAAGGCATTCACCCCAACTACCGCGAAGTTTGTTTCCTGGACTTGTCCAACAACTTCAAGTTTGTTACCCGCTCTTGCGCCAACGCCAAAGAGATGATCAAGATGGAAGACGGCCGCGAACTGCCGCTGTACAAGCTTGATACATCCAGCGAGTCACATCCTTTCTACACCGGTACACAAAAATCTGTGGACAACATGGGCGGCCGCGTGGAGCGCTTCCGCAACCGTTTCGGCAAGACCGCAGCCAAGTAAACTGGCAGCAGGTTTTCCCAAAGGGCAGCCGGTTTACCGTGCTGCCCTTTTGCTTTTTGGCCTGCTGAGAAACTGATTTACCCCGATTCGCCCTCACCCAACTGATTTAAGCGAGTGAACCAGCCCACCCCTGCCATTGTTGCCCAAGGCGCCGTCAAGCGACTGCCACGCATTGCACTGTGGCTGTTTTGCCTGGCCTATGTGCTGCCCGGGTTCGTTGGCCGGGAGCCCTGGAAAAGCGCCGACATGACGGCGTTTGGCTACATGCTCGAACTGGCGCAAACCAGCACTGGCTGGCTGGCCCCACAACTGATGGGCTTGCCCCCCAATGTGGATGCGCTGTTGCCCTACTGGCTTGGGGCGTGGGCCATCGGGCTTGTACCCGCCTGGGTTTCGCCTGCGTTTGCGGCTCGGCTCCCCTTTGGACTGTTGCTCGCGTTTGCGCTGGCTGCCACCTGGTGGGGCACGTACTACCTGGCGCGAACGCCGCGCGCCCAGCCGGTTGCATTTGCTTTTGGCGGAGAGGCCAATGCCCCTGACTATGCACGTGCCATGGCAGATGGCGGATTGCTGGCGTTCATCGCCTGCCTGGGGTTGGCACAGCTGTCGCACGAGACCACACCCGCTGCGGCACAACTGTGCTTCACCGCCTTGTGTTTTTATGCGGTGGCGGCCATGCCCTACGGTCTGGCGGCACCCGCCGTGGGCGGCGCAATCGGCCTGGTCGGTCTGGCGCTGTCTGGCGCGCCCACCACAGCTGTCTTGTTTGGCTTGGGCAGTGCAGTGATCCAGGCACTGGACCGGCCCGTTGAATCAGGCGCCGCGCAAGATGAGGCCGACGAGCGCATCAGAAATGCCAGGCGGATTGCATGGGTTTGGGCCATTTCGTTGTTGACACTGGGGGTGGCCCTTCTGGCATTTGTTTTGGACCTGTGGCGCTGGCGGATCGAACTGCCCCAGGCCACCTGGGCCGAATGGCGGGGTATTAGCCGCCTCTTGTTGTGGTTCACCTGGCCTGCGTGGCCGCTGGCACTTTGGACGCTCTGGCGCTGGCGTCTGCAACTTTGGCGTACCAGCATGAGCCGTCATCTCGCGTTGCCGCTGTGGTTTGTTGCCGTGCCCTTGTGCATAACGCTCACCACCGCTGCGGGCGACCGCTCACTGTTGCTCGCCCTGCCGGCGCTGGCCGCCCTCGCGGCGTTTGCTCTGCCCACCCTCGACCGCAGCGTTGCAGCACTGGTGGACTGGTTCACGCTGCTATTCTTTACCGGGTGTGCCTTCGTCATTTGGGTGGTGTGGATCGCCCTGCAAACCGGCATACCCCCGCAGCCCGCCTCCAATGTGGCCAGGCTGGCACCGGGGTTCATGCACAGTTTTTCGTTCACTCCGTTTTTGATAGCAATCTTCGCAACATTGGCGTGGGCCTGGCTGGTGAAATGGCGTGTAGGAAGACACCGGGCCGCGATCTGGAAGAGCCTGGTGCTCCCCGCAGGCGGCGCGGCGCTGTGCTGGCTGCTCCTCATGACACTGTGGTTGCCCCTGCTCGACTTCGCCCGCAGCTATGTGACGTTGGCAAAGCGCGTGGGCGCGGTCGTGCAAACGCCGGTCTGTGTTGAAACCCACGGGCTTGACCGCGGGCAAATTGCAGCGTTTCAGTTTCACACCCAACTGGCACTGAAAGCGGCTGCCAAAGTGCCAACCTGCCCCTGGCTGCTGGTGGACCGCGACGCCGTACCCTCCCTGAAAGACGCGGTTGATTTCGCGCAGTGGACCCCCGTAGACATCGGCTACCGCGCACCCGACAAAGACGAAGACGTTTTGCTCTACCAGCGCGTTTCGCCAGTGCAACGGTAGCCACGATTGTCTGAACTGAAGATCATCACCCGCCACACGGCCTCTGTGCTGGTGGGCCAACTGGCAGTCATGGCGTTCAGCGTGACAGACACGATCGTGGCCGGGCGGTATTCAGAGGCGTCTCTGGCCGCGCTGTCGGTCGGGTCGGCCGTGTTCATCAGCGTCTTTGTGGCTTTGATGGGGGTCTTGCAGGCGCTGCTGCCGGTCTGGGCCGAATTACACGGTGCCAAAAAACACAAAGAAGTGGGGCAATCATTCCGCCAAGCCCTTTACCTGTGCGCGATCACCATCGCCATTGGCATGTTGGTGCTCTCGTCACCCGGCCCCATCTTGAGCTGGGCGGAGGTGCCCCCTGGTCTGCGTGGCGAGGTAGAGCGCTATCTGTCCGTGCTGTCACTGGCATTGCCGCCTGCCCTGCTGTTTCGCATGTACAGCACCCTGAACCAGAGTTTGGGCAGGCCCTTGCTGGTGACCTGGTTGCAGATCGGTTCGCTGTTCGTCAAGGTCCCACTGTCGGTCTGGTTTGCATTTGGTGGACTCGGCCTGGAGCCGCAGGGTGCCGTCGGTTGCGCCTGGGCCACCCTGGTGGTGAATTACGGCATGCTGGGCGTGGCGGTTTGGATGCTGCGCACGCAGGAAATTTACCGGCCCTACGGCATCTGGCACAAACTTGAAGCCCCACGCTGGCACCAGATCGGTGGGTTCGCACGGTTGGGAATCCCGGGCGGGCTATCCATCATGGTTGAGGTCACCTCATTCACACTGATGGCGCTGTTCATTGCGCGCCTGGGCGTGGTGGCGTCTGCCAGTCACCAGATTGCATCCAATATGACGGCCGTGCTCTACATGACGCCGCTTTCCATCGCCATCGCCGCAAGTTCCCGGGTGAGCTACTGGCTGGGTGCCGGGGACGAAAAGAAAGCCCGTGGCGCAGTGCGGCTCGGTTTTTTGATGGTGCTGTCGGCGGCCACAGCACTATGCACTGCGCTGTTTCTGGGGCGCGAATGGCTGGCCACCATTTATGCAAAAAACCCGGAAGTGGTCGCGATGGCAGTGCCCCTGCTGGCTTGGGTTGCTCTGTATCACTTTTTTGATGCTTTGCAGGCAGTGTGCGTGTTTTTCCTACGCTGCTACCGGGTTGTGCTGATGCCATTACTGGTCTACTGCGTGCTGTTGTGGGGTGCGGGATTACTGGGCGGCTACCTGCTGGCCTACCACGGGATCGGGCCGTGGCCAGCGATGGAATCGGCTGCCGCCTTCTGGGTCACCAGTGCCGTAGCGCTGGGTGCTACCGCCTTGATCTTCCTGGGCCTGCTGTGGCAGGTTATGAAGCGGGATCGATCGCTTTAACCCGAGCGGGCGGGAACACCAGGCTGAACGTCGAACCCTTGCCAGGTGTGCTTTCGATCTTCAATTCAGCGCCATGGCGCTGCGCCACATGTTTGACGATGGCCAGGCCCAGCCCGGTGCC
>JANPAZ010000532.1:0-33489 GCA_031430225.1 Rhodoferax sp.
CCGGTGGAGAAATAGGCCACCCGCAACTTGCGCCATGCCTGAACTTCTTTGACGCCCAGGCTGGCGATCAGACCCAGCGCAGCCGGTGTGAGCCGCTCGCCCTGACGCAACGCGGCGTGGCCCTTGCAGATGTCTTCACCCAGCAGGCGTCGGTTGTCACCCGTTTGCAGTAGACCCGGGGGAATGGTGACAACAGCCCCATCTGCAGTTTCCTGGACCGTGACGAATTCCTGAGGCACCACGGTGTCCAGCCCAGCAGGCATGACGGCACCCGTCATGATCTTCAGGCACTCGCCAATATTGACAGCGCCGCGCCACGCTTTGCCAGCGAATGCCGTGCCAACGACCTTGAGCTTGAGAGGTGTTTTGGGCAACAACTGATGCCCTGCGAACGCATAGCCGTCCATGGCCGAGTTGTCATGCGGTGGCACGTTGACCGGCGATATCACGTCTTGCGCCAGCACGCGGCCCAAGGCTTCAAAGATGTCCACGGCTTCTGAGGCAACAACCGGCTCAACCAGTCGTGCCAGAAAGTCATTGACCGCATTGGCGCTGAGCGCTTGAGGGTCATAAGCCTGCAGTTCGGCGGCAATCTGGTCTAGCGTCTTCATGGGTCAGGAGCGGGACGTCAGCGGAGTCTCAGGGCTGTTCAAGCGACTGCAGTTCGGCCAGGGTGTTGGCATTGAAGAATGCCCGTGGATCGTCTTGTGGCTCGTCGAACGGCACCAAAACGGTCTTATGGCGGGCTGTCCAGGCATCAATTTTTCGCCCGCCACTTTGCGTAAAGTCGGCCAGGCTTTCAAGCAGATCCACCCGCAGCAAGCAAAACACAGGCTGGGCGCGCACCATGGTCTGGCCATGCTGATCGGTCTCTGGGGCTGCCGCCATCGCAACCTGTGCGTCGTCGCGATGTAACGCGTGTGCCAGACGCTCTACCAGGTCAAGCGGGAACAGTGGCGTATCGCAAGGGGTCGTGACAAGGTACGGCGTTTCGCAGCGCTCCAGGCCCGTCAAAAAACCTGCCAGGGGCCCCGCATAATCGGCCAGCACGTCAGGCCAGACCGATGCGCCAAAGGCCTCATACGCGGCCAGATTGCGGTTGGCATTCACCATGACATGCGCCAGGGGGCCGCCGCTTTGCATTTGCAGCCGCATGAGTGTGTGCAAAGCAAGGGGAATACCGTTGAAATTTTGCAAACCCTTGTCTACGCCGCCCATGCGCGACCCGCGTCCCCCCGCGAGGATCAGACCCGTTATTTCGTCAAGATTTATCATGGTTAGCCGCCGATGTAGCTCATTTCGACCCTGCGTCCACCGGCACCAGCATCTGGTGCCATGGCGCTTCTGAGTTCAGAATATCGATCGGCGCGTGCACCCCAGATGTGCCCTATGGCTGATTCAATGTCGGCGTCTGAAGCGCCATTGCGAATCAGCGTGCGCAAGTCGTGGCCCTGACTGGCAAAAAGGCAAAGGTATAACTTGCCTTCGGTGCTGAGCCGTGCCCGGTTGCAATCCTGGCAGAACGCCTGCGTCACACTGCTGATAACGCCGATCTCGCCACTGGCCTTGTCATGTCCACCCGAGGCATCGGCATAGCCCCAGCGCTCAGCGGTTTCACCAGGCGCAGATGGCTCAAGTTGAACCAGCGGCATTTCAGACTGGATGAGATGCACGACCTCAGCTGACGGCATGACCTCGTTCATGCGCCATCCGTTGGTTGCACCCACATCCATGTACTCTATAAAACGCAATACGATGCCCGTGCCCCTGAAGTGACGCGCCATTGGCAAAATCTCATGCTCATTGGTGCCGCGTTTGACCACCATGTTGACCTTGATCCCACTGGCGACACCCTGTGCGTCCATGCCCAGTCCCGCCGCTAGCGCTGCGTCTATGCCTTTGAGGACATCGGCAACTGGAAAGTCCACATCGTTCATGCTGCGGAAAACGGCGTCGTCCAGCCCGTCCAGACTGACAGTAACGCGCTTCAGCCCGGCCTCCTTGAGTGCCGCGGCCTTGCGTGCCAGCAAGGATCCATTGGTTGTGAGTGTGAGGTCAAGAGGGGCGCCGTCCACTGTGCGCAGTTGCGCCAGCTGTGCCACCAGCAATTCGATGTTCTTGCGCAGCAGCGGCTCGCCACCTGTCAGCCTGATCTTGCGCACGCCGTGTGCCGCAAACAGGCTGGCAATGCGTGTGATTTCTTCAAACGACAGGAGCGATGCATGCGGCAGGTACGTATAGTCTTTGTCGAAGACTTCCTTGGGCATGCAGTAGCTACACCGGAAATTGCAGCGGTCTGTGACGCTAATTCGCAGGTCGCGCAAGGGTCGTCCTAGCTGATCGCTCAACAACCCATTGGCCACAATTTGCGAACCGGTTGCCAGGATCGCAGTCAGAGGCGCGGACACCGCTGCACGGTGATCAATCAAGGGGATAATTCTGGGTACGTTGCTTTGAGGCATAGGCGTATTGTCCTCTGCCTGAGCGGCAGTCGCTGCCGGGGTTTGTAAGTACGGGTTTGAAAGTAAGGGAGACGTTGATGAGCCTGCGAATAGGTATGGCGCTGGTATGCGCGTGGTCCGTGACTGGTGCAATCGGACAAACACGGCTTGCCGTCTCGGAAAAAGACTTTCTAGCGGACATGCCGGTCGTGCTTTCCGTCTCGAGATTGCCACAACGGCTGGATGAGACACCCGGCGCCGTGACGATTCTGGACCGCAACACGATCCGGCTTTCCGGAGCGCGCGATGTGGCCGACCTGCTGCGTCTGGTACCGGGATTTCGCATCAGCAATTCGTTTGAAAGCAATGCTCCACAGGGCAGTTACCACATCAGCCTTGGGACATTCTCCAATCACATCCAGGTTCTGGTGGATGGCCGCTCTGTTTATTCGCCCTACCTGCAGGGCAGCACGGGGCCGGGGCTGCAGACGGTGGCTCTGGAGGACATTGAACGCGTTGAAGTGCTGCGCGGATCCAACTCGGCGGCCTATGGTGCACGCGCTTTTTTGGGTGTGGTCAATATCGTCACGCTTGATCCGCTGGAAACACTGGGGGTGCAGGCACAAGTCTCGTCGGGTGAAAACGGTATTCAGGACGCCTTGGTGCGTCTCGGCCTGGGTGACGAGCGGGCAAGCTTTCGCGTGGGTGTGGACCGGCGTACGGACTGGGGACTCGTTGGTGCTTCGGGTCCAAACCGTGTGACCCGTTTCAACACCCGAGCTGATTTGCACCCTACGGCATCAGACCAGATCGAGTTGCGTGCCGGGCAGACCGTGCTGGAATCTGGCGTGGGGTATTCGACCCTGCCCGGTGATGACGTGCGCGTGCGTCGGGCGGAGACGTCTTTCTTTCAGCTGGATTGGTACCGAAATCTCGGGCTGGACTCCGATCTCGCGCTCAAGCTTTCGCGGACCCAGGAGTTGAGTCGGGACAATTTTCCATATCTGCCAATTCCCGGTGTTGTAGTGGACTATGGGGGTCGCGCCACCAGCGACAACCTGTCCTTGCAGCACACCTTTCGCCAGGGTCCGGACCTACGCATGGTCTGGGGTGGCGAGTTGCGCCGTGAGGCCGTCTCTTCCCGGCCGATCTACAACACAGATGCCGAATTTGTGAATGACTTTGCGCGTCTTTTTGGCAATGCCGAGTGGCGCCTGAACAGGAATTGGCTGCTGAACGCAGGCGGCATGCTGGAGCACAGCAATATTGATGGACACAGCTTTTCTCCACGACTGATGTTGAACTGGCATTTTGCAGAAGGGCAGACACTTCGCTATGGCGTGAGTCAGGCTTTCCGCCCGCCAAGCGCATTCGAAAAATTCAGCAATGTGCGTTACTACCTGGGTGACGTTTTGCTTGATTCCACCAAAGTGGCACGCGGCGGGGTGAAGCCCGAGAAGATTCTGGCGCGTGAAATTGGTTACCTCGGGTATTTCCCGGAGCTCCGCTTGAATCTGGATGTTCGCATATTTGACGAAGAGGTTCGAGGCTTCATCAATAAAATCAACTACAACTTGCCGGGCAGTGGTGTACTTGACAGCAATGCAATTGACTACGTCAACAGTGAGAACTTCAACATCAGGGGAATCGAGTATCAACTTAAGTGGCAGCCGTGGCGGGGAGGACAGCTAGTCTTAGGGCAGTCCTTTTCCAGTAGTGATCAGTTTATAAGTGGAAACTACCCCAAGCTGCCTTTTGCCAGTACGTCGCTGATGGTCACGCAAAAGCTGCCTGGGGGCATGGACTTGAGCGTCATGTACCAGCAGGTCGACCCTACCCATTTCGCTGGCGTTGATCTGCCAGCTCCGGCCATGAGCCGCACAGACCTGCGTCTGGCAATGCCGTTGCGTTTGGGTGCGAAACGGGGCGAGGTGTCCCTGGTGGTGCAAAACCTGGGACCCTCTTATCAAGATTACCTTCCTGAAACCTACTTTCGCAGGCAGGCTTACCTGACGCTCAAACTGGAAAACTGAGCCTTACCGTGTCGATATTGCTGCGCGTCCTGCTACTGCTCTGTCTCGGCGGCTGTGCAGCGGGCAGGCTGTGGGCTGCCGACTTCACAGTGGTCATTGTCGGCAGTGAGCGCAGCATGCCCTATCAGGAAGCTGCGGATGCGTTGTTGGGCGAGCTTGAGCGCAATGGTGTGCCGCGCAAGAATGTGCTCCAGATAACACCGGGCGAGATGGGGACGGCACGTGAACTGACACCCAGACTCTTCATCACCTTGGGAGCGGACGCGGCGATGGCGGTGGCGAGGGCCGAACCGCGGGCCCCCGTTTTATGTACGCTGCTTCCCATTGAGAGCTTCGAGCGTGTCAAGCGGGATAGCGGCCGGAAGTCCACCGTGCCCTTGTCAGCCATTTATATCAATCAGCCGTTGACCCGACAGCTTGACCTGGTTCGGCTGGCCTTGCCGGAAGTCGGCCGAGTGGGTTTAATCTTGGGGGAAGAATCTCAGGGGCAGATTCCAGCCGTCGAGTTGGCAGCGCAATCCCGTGCCATCAAACTGGTAACGGCATTTGTGGCACCGGGTGAGCCTGTGTTCAAAGGTCTGAAAAAAATATTGGAGGAGGCTGATATTTTGCTGGCGTTGCCAGATCAGCAAATCTACAACAGCAACAGCATCCAGAATATTCTGCTGGCTTCCTTCCGGGCACGTGTGCCGTTGATTGCCTTCTCGCCAGCCTATGTACGGGCCGGGGCGTTGCTGGCGGTGCATTCAACGCCCACGCAGATCGGTCTTCAGGCCGCAGGAATAGCACGTGCCGTACTCCAGGGAAAGGCGTTGGCACCACCGCAATACCCTGCGGAATTTAGCGTTAGCGTGAATGAACATGTTGCCCGATCGTTGGGGTTGTCGCTGGACGCCACCGCGCTGAGCGAACGCCTGCGGGCGATGGAGCGCTGAGCATGATGCTCGATATCCGCTCCCGCATGCTTCTGGCGGCCCTGTTGCCGGTCACGCTTGTTGCGTTGTTGCTGGCCGCTGTGTTTCTTATACTTCGCGTGGGTGACAACGAAGTCACGCACCACCAGCGTGCCCGGTCGTTGATACGGCAGGTCGCCTCTGCCGCAGAGTACGGCATATTCTCCGCAAACACCAGTAGCCTGCAGACGCTTGCAACGGGAATGCTGCGCGAAGCCGATGTACGGTCTGTCACCATTCTTGACGTGCGCGGGGCGGTTCTTGTGCGTGCAGGCAAAGCAGCCCATTCGACGCTGCCCGGCTTGCACGGCATCGAGAGTGAACTGAGCGACGCTGTGATCGGGCGTGACGTGTTGACCCAGCCTGTCACGTCTGCACAGGTTGTGCTCGACGATGTCCAGGACCGCCCTGGGCCTTTGTCGGGCGTGGCACCTCAGTTGTTGGGGCACGTTGTCATGGAGTTCTCCCGCGATTCACTGAACCGCCGCGAGCGCGAAATGCTGGTCGCTGGGCTGGCAATCACCCTGGGTGGCCTGCTTTTTGGCGGAGTCCTTGCAGTCTTGATAGGGCGGGGAGTTGTTTCCCCCATCATGCGGGTCTCCAGGATGATCGAACGCATTGGCGGTGGCGATCTTTCTGTTAGGCACATGAGCGCACAAAACGATCCTCTCCATGACCTGCAGGACGGTCTGAACCAGATGGCCGCGCGTCTGGAGTCCGGCCGGGACGACTTGGAGCAACGCATCGCTGGAGCTACGCTGGAGTTGCGTGAAAAGAAAGAGGAAGCCGAATTGGCCACACTGGCGAAATCGCGGTTTCTGGCTGCGGCAAGTCATGACCTGCGCCAGCCCACGCATGCCCTGGGCATGTTTGTGGCACGCCTTGGGCAGCTTCCGCACGATGAGGAATCGAGGCATCTGGTCAACAATCTGGACGCTTCAGTGCGTGCGTTACAGGACTTGCTCGATGGATTGATGGATTTATCCAAACTTGACGCCGGAGCCATTCAGGCGCATGTTGCGTCCACGTCGGTCAACGACATCTTCGACCAGATTCGCCAGGCCATGATGCCCATGGCGATCGACAAAGGCCTGCGGTTTCGGGTGCGGCCGACCCAAGTCTGGGTTCAAAGTGACCCGCATCTGCTGCAACGGATACTGCTGAATCTGGTGGCCAATGCGGTGCGGTA
Source organism: Rhodoferax sp. (assembly GCA_031430225.1). Taxonomy (GTDB): domain Bacteria; phylum Pseudomonadota; class Gammaproteobacteria; order Burkholderiales; family Burkholderiaceae_C; genus JANYCG01. The sequence goes on from JANPAZ010000532.1 coordinate 6,617, forward strand.
CACCGCGCATGGGTCGGTGTTGATCGCGTGCCGCGCGCCGACCGGGTCTGGCCGGGCACGGATCGAAGTCTGGGACAGCGGCATTGGCATTGCCCCCGAGCATCACGGGCAAGTGTTCAAAGAGTTTTTTCAGGTTGGCAATTCAGAGCGGGATCGCACCAAAGGCTTGGGGCTGGGCTTGAACATTGTCGAGCGCACGGCCCATTTGCTGTCCCATCCTTTTTACTTGCGCTCTAGCCTCGGACAAGGCACCCGGTTCACGCTGGAGCTGCCCATTGCCCTTCCCGTATTCGCAATACCCTCTGCAGAAACCATTGACACCACGGCGGGTGGTAGCTTGCGAGGATTGAATATGCTGGTGATAGAAGATGATGCTTTGGCCAGTGAAAGTCTGGTGGGGCTTCTGGCGTCCTGGGGGTGCATTGTCACGTCAGTAGTGAGTGCGCCCGCGGCGCTTGCACAGATGTCATTGACCGGTGAGCCAGATGTCATCATCAGTGACTATCGCTTGCCTGATGGCGCAAATGGAATTGAGGCTGTGCGTGCGGTGCGGCAGATTGCGGGTCACGAGATCGCAGCTTGCCTGATCAGTGGTGACACCGACCAGGAACTGATCCGACAAGCCAAGGAGGCTGGCCTGACACTGCTGCACAAACCCGTCCGACCTGCCAAACTGCGCAGCTTGCTTCGCAGCATTGTGCGTCGAGACGCCAGTAGTCGCTAGCTGGCGTTATTTGAGGTGTAACCCCATCGCGCGGCAGCCAGGACCACCTGCATGCGTGTGTGAACACCAAAACCGCGCAGGAGAGTGGTGACGTGTGTTTTGACAGTCTCTTCTGACAAAAAAAGGTGCTGGCTGATTTCCCGGTTGGATCGGCCTTCGAGCAGCAGTTGCAGGACCTGAATTTGCCGCCGCGAGAACTGGGGCGCCTCTGCCATTGGTTGTTTGGGTTCAGCTGTTCGTGGGCTGACCGGCAATGGGATAGGGGCGTAAATGTCTCCGTTAAGTACCTGGCGCACGGCCACCAGCAACTCTTCGCTCATCCCAGACTTGGTCATGAATCCGGCAGCGCCTTTGGCCAGCACGCTGCCCATAATGTCGCTACTGGTGGAGCCTGACAGGATAAACACGGGCAACTCAGGGTGGCGTTCGCCCAGGATGGCCAGTGCAGATAGTCCGTCCATATCCGGCAGGTGATAGTCGAGCATCACCAGGTCTAGGTCGGGGTGCGCATCGGCAAGCGAGAATGCCCTCTCACAATTGCCAGCCTCAAGGACCTCCACGTTTTCACCCAGCCCTTTAAATACCTGGCGCAGTCCTTCCCTCACCAGGGCATGGTCATCAACAACGAGGATTTTCAAAACGTTTCGCCGCCTGCAAGTCCAACGGGTACTCGCCCCCTACACGCAGCGGGCACCGTCGACCTCAATGCAGACACCACTGATGAAGGCTGCTTCGTCACTGGCCAGATACAGCACAGCATTCGCGACGTCGAGTGCCGTAGAAAAACGCCCCAGCGGAATACTGGCGCGAAATTTGGCCTTGCGCCCCTCGTCGACCGGACCGCCTGCAAACTCGGCCGAAAGGCCAGTGTCGGGGTTGAAGACCGGGTTGATGCAATTCACGCGAATGTTGTCAGGCCCCAATTCAGCAGCAAGGGATTTACTGGTGGTGATGACGGCACCCTTGGATCCGTTGTACCAGGTCAATCCCGGCCGGGGCCGCACCCCGGCGGTCGACGCGATGTTGATGAAAGAACCACCTTTGTTGGACCGAAAATGAGGCACAGCGTGAATCGTCGCCAGATAAATGCTTTTCATGTTGACCGCGAAGCATTTGTCAAAGTCGTCTTCGGACACCTCCAGCGCGGGGCGGTTGCGATGCGTCCATCCTGCATTGTTGACCATCACATCAAGCTTGCCAAAGTGGTGAACGGCTGCATCAACCAGGGACTTCATGTCGCTGGATTTCGTCACGTCAGCCGCAAAGAAGACCGCAGTGCCCCCAGACTCGATAATTTCGGCCGCGACCCTTTTGCCAGCTGCCACGTTGATGTCGTTGACGAGTACGCTGGCACCTTGCTCCGCCAGCCGCCTGGCAATGCCTTCGCCAATACCACCACCGGACCCGGTCACGATGATCGACTTGTTTTTTACGCGCATGTGTCTGGCTTTCAGAAAGATTTGTTGCTACAAAAAATATAGCAAACTAGTGGCGTTATGAGAGGGGCATATGGTCAAATGACTACATACAATGCATTCTGACATGATTTTACGGCGACCTTTGCAACGTTTGCCCCTGGCATGTCACACGGTGACGTCGAAACCCTATTGGCCGATAATCAATGTCAAACTTTCAACAGAATATCGTGGGCAGCGCAAGATGAAACTCAATGAATTGTTGGCATCGGAGATGGCATTGCCCAGCATTCCCAAAGTCATTGCACTCTTGCTGAATGAGCTTGACCAGGACGAGCCTGACCTGCGAAAGGTCAGCCAATTGATCAACACCGATCCGGTGCTCACAGCCCGATTGCTGCAACTGGCCAACTCGGCGCAATTTCAGTTGTCCAACAAAATCGGAGGGGTGTCTGAGGCATTGGCGCTGATGGGTTTGATGCAGGTGAGATCTCTGGCCACGGCGGCGGCTATCGCTGGCGCGTTTCGGTCCATTTCGGGTGTTGAGCTTCCGGTCTTCTGGCAGTACAGCCTGGATGTTGCCAAACTTTCCCGTACTCTGGCTGGCATGGTCAGGCAAAATCAACAGGTGGCTTTTACGGCGGGCCTGGTTCATGCGGTGGGCGAGCTTGTCATGCATGTCGGCTTGGCCGGACCCATGGCGGGCCTCAATGCCGATGTGGCACTGTTAAGTCTCAAACGCGCCAAGGCGGAAACGGAGGCGTATGGCTTTTGTTACGCCGAGGTCGGTGCCGGTTTTGCGCGACGCTGGCAGTTCCCACCACGGATCATTGAGGCGCTGGAGCATCAATGCCAGCCTTTTGAGAAAGATGGTTATGAGCCCCTGGCTGGCCTGCTGCATCTGGCTTCATGGCGCGTGCGCGCACGCGCGGCCGACTATGACCAGGGCGAACTGGCGGACCGGTTTCCGGATGTAGTGGCACTCGCACTTGGCCTGGACATCGACATGGTTCTGCAACAGAACCCGATTGAGTGGACGACCCGTATCGAAGTCGCTGCATTTCTCTAAATGGACCACCTCGCTGCGTCAAACTGACAGGAGCGCGCTGGCGCGACCTTTAACGCAAGGGGCTTGGCTCGGTCGGGGCAAAACCTGAGGGCAGGTTGTCCAGGTCTGACGGCGGAAGATCGAATTTCGGTTTGGCGGGCTGTGCGGCCTGGGGAACTGAGGGCGGGGTCGGTGCCGCCGGAGCGACTGACGAAGGTATTTGAGTCGCATCGATCCAGAATTGAGGCGCCGGCATTTGCGTGAAAGGACATTCGCAATCTGAAGAGAATCGCCAGCAAACCACGTAACCTGAGTGGTCAACGGCGGGATCAAAGCGGTCCAGTCCCAACATGAGTTGTTGCTGCAAAGCCGGTGCGAACCTCAGCAGCGCTTCGTTCCATTTCATGATGATCAGTTGCACAAACAATTCTTCGCCACCGGATTTGTCGGGCGATACGGTGACTTCGCAGCCAATCCATCCGGCTGGAATGCCATGCACACGCAGCGTGTCTTTCAGGACAACACGAACCAGTTCTCTTTGGACGTTTGAGTGAAGGCGAGAGTTGGCGGCCATCACCGAAACCGGATCCGCGACTGGTTCAGTCCGGGTCGTGGATGCTGATTGCTTGCTGCCGAAACCAAAAATCTTGAACATGAAATGAACCCCGTTTATCCGTGCATCGTTACCCGTGCTTGATAGCCACGGTTTTTAAGGTTGTGAACCCGTAAAGCGCTTCAAACCCTTTCTCGCGCCCATATCCGCTGGATTTAACGCCGCCAAAGGGCAACTCGACACCGCCACCTGCGCCATAGTTATTGATGAACACTTGGCCGCTTCGAACGCGTTTGGCCATCCGGAACTGGCGCGATCCGTCGCGCGTCCAAATTCCGGCAACCAAGCCAAAGCGGGTTGCATTGGCGAGTTCGACGGCATGGTCTTCGTCCTTGAAGCACATCGCGGCCAGTACCGGCCCAAACACTTCCTCTTGAGCCAGTCTGTGATCAACCGGGACATCGCGCAACAAGGCTGGGGCCTGGTAAAAGCCTGAATCAGGGGCTTCGTCCACGACCCGTCCCTGCGCTACCAAAGGAATATTGGCGACCTGTGCGTCGCTTAGGAAGTCCCAGACCCTTTGCTGCTGTGTTTGGCGAATCAACGGACCCAGATCAAGATCCATGTTTGCGGGGCCGACCCGCAGGCTTTCAAAGGCATGGCCAAGGCGCTCGAGAAGTGGCTCATAAATGGCGTGATCTATCAGTACGCGAGACCCTGCAGAGCAGGTTTGCCCGGCGTTTTGAACAATGGCGTTGATGACCGCCGGGATGGCTGCGTCCAGGTCTGCGTCGGCAAAAATAATTTGTGGGCTTTTGCCCCCCAGTTCCAGCGTCACCGGGCAGTGGCGCTTTGCTGCCTCCTGCTGGATCAGCGTACCGACAGCGGGACTACCTGTGAAGCTGATGTGGTCAATGGCGGGATGGCGTGCCAGTGCATCGCCAACTTCATGGCCGTAGCCGGTCACAATATTGATCGCCCCGGCCGGGAAGCCCACTTCGGCTGCCAACTGGGCCACACGAATGAGCGACAGACAGGCGTCTTCAGCCGGTTTCACGACGCACACATTACCCGCAGCCAGAGCACCCCCCACGCTGCGCCCAAAAATCTGCATGGGATAGTTCCACGGGATGATATGGCCTGTCACGCCATGCGGTTCGTACCATGTGAGTACGCTATAGCCATCCTGGTAGGGAAGGGTTTCGCCGTGAAATTTGTCGCAAGCGCCGGCGTAAAACTCGAAATAGCGCGCCAGCGCAAACGCATCGGCACGGGCCTGCTTGGTGGGCTTACCGCAGTCGCGCTGCTCAATCAGGGCCAGTTCTTCCGCATGTTCTGTGATGCTGCTGCTCAGACGCATGAGAAGTCGGCCACGTTCGGCGGCACTGAGCTTGCGCCACACCGCGTTCATGCACTGGCTGGCCGCGTTCACAGCCGCGTCTATGTCAGCCGCGTTGCTGCGTTGAATGTCATCGAAGACTTTGCCGTCGGAAGGGTCGATCACCGGGATGGTGCGCCCCGAGCCCGACGGCAGGGAGGCGTTGGCAATGTAATTGAATTGCATCCGTAGAGTTTATGGGTTACTTCAGAACCGAAGCGTAAATCATGTTGCGAATGAGGCCGCGGTAATGCAATCTTTGCTTTGGCGCCTGCATCATGAAGATCACGAACATTTCGGATTTTGGGTCCACCCACATGTAAGTTCCTCCCGCGCCGCCCCAGTAATACTCGCCCGCCTCGCCGGGATAGGGGGCTTCACCGGTTGCGCGCCGTACTGCAAAGCCCAGGCCAAATCCATAGCCGGCACCAGGTAGATAAATCGGCCCGGGTGCGACTCCGGCACCCGCATTCGAGTGGTCAGCCGTCATCAAGCGAAGGGTGCTGGGGCTCAGGTAGCGCTTTCCATCCAGCGAGCCGCCGTTGAGCAGCATTTGCAGAAACTGCGCATAGTCGGTCGCCGTTGACACCATGCCGCCGCCGCCAGCTTCAAGTTTTCTCGCAACGCGCGGGTCGTTGATGTCAACTCCAACACCAATATTTCGGTCAGTTGCCAGTGGTTCTGCAACTCGCTTCTGTTTCTGAGGGTCGGTGACATAAAAGCTGGTGTCGGTCATCCCCAGTGGGTCTAGCAGGCGCTCCTTCTCGAAGGCGAACAGTGACTTGCCGGAGACTGCTTCCACCACACTGCCAAGAATGTCGGTGGAGTAGCTGTAGTCCCAGGTGCCGCCGGGCTGGTAAGCCAAAGGCAGTTTGGCGACCCGCCGGGAAAACTCGGCATTGTCAGGGTCGTCCGCATTCAGGTTTGCGTCGTTGTAGGCTTTCTTCACAAGCCCGGGCCCAAAGAACCCATACGTTATCCCCGAGGTGTGGCGCATCAAATCCTGCACGGTGATGGGGCGCCGAGCAGGTGTGATTTCGAGGGAGGGTTTCCCGCTGGCATCGGGTTTTTCGACCCCCACTGTCATCCTGGCATATTCAGGCAGGTACATGGCAATGGGGTCATCCAGCTTGAGCTTGCCGTCCTCTACGAGCATCATGGCGGCCACGGTGGTGATGGGCTTGCTCATCGAGTAGATGCGAAAGATGGCGTCTTTGCCCATTGGGGCGTCCGCCGCCGCATCGAGCTTACCCATGCTCTCAAAATAAGCCACCTTGCCACGGCGGGCTACAAGGAGCACCGCACCCGGTATCCTCCTGGAAACCACATCGGCTTTCAGCATATTGGTAATCATGCCCAGCCTTTGGGACGATAGATCTACCTGCTCTGGCGTGGCGCGTGGCAGTTCACCGCCGACAGCAAGCAGGGGCAGGGCGAGAGCGGCGCTAGTGGCCCAGCGAATTAGTTTGTATTTGAAACTGGTCATATTTGTCTGCGTGTTTGGGGATAAAAAAGCCCGCATCGGCGGGCTTCTTATCTTTGCTTGCAAGTCAAGTTTGCCTCAATGACCGACTACATCAACGTGACTTCCACGCGACGGCCTTCTTCATCGCTGGTGGCACCGGCCCTGATATCTTCGGGCTTCTTCAGTTCGACCTTGTCATCGGGCACACCGACAATCTTGAGCAGGTCGCGTACTGCAAAAGCACGTTGCTTCGCCAGTTCGGCGTTCTTGACCGGATCGCCAGACGCGCTGACGTAGCCGCTTATGACCGCCTTTTTGCCGGCCATTACGCCCTTGACCACGTCGACCAAGGCATCTTTGCCGCCAGGTGCCAGGTCTGCCTTGCCGGTGGCAAAGTAAAACTTGACCACGCCGCCTTCGACCTTGAGTGACGCTGCTTCCGATGCTGCCTGGGCCGCATTGGCCATAGCAGTATCCGACTTGGCCGCCACGCTTTGGGCGGGCGCCGCGCTGGCCACCACTGCCGTTACAGGCGCTGCGGCCTTGACTGCACCGCCGCCGTGAATCTGCATCATCACGGGTACGATCAAAAGTGCCACGATGTTGATAATCTTGATCAGCGGGTTCACAGCGGGGCCTGCCGTATCTTTGTAGGGGTCGCCCACTGTGTCGCCAGTCACAGCCGCTTTGTGGGTTTCAGAACCCTTGCCGCCGTGGTGGCCGTCTTCAATGTATTTCTTGGCGTTGTCCCAAGCTCCGCCTCCGGTGCACATGGAGATCGCAACGAACAAGCCGGTCACAATCGTGCCCATGAGCAGGCCACCCAATGCGGCAGGCCCAAGCAGCAAGCCCACCAAAATAGGTACAGCCACTGGCAGGAGCGACGGAATCATCATTTCCTTGATCGCCGCGGTGGTCAACATATCAACGGCTGCGCTGTAATCTGGCTTGCGCTTGCCTGCCATGATGGCACCGTCGGCGAACTGGCGACGCACTTCCACAACCACCGAACCTGCGGCGCGGCCGACGGCCTCCATGGCCATGGCACCAAACAGGTAGGGAATCATGCCGCCAATGAACAACCCAATGATGACCATCGGGTTGCTCAAATCGAAGCTGATTGAGCCACCCAGTGCGTCGAGCTTGTGGGTGTAGTCGGCAAACAGCACAAGTGCTGCCAGACCGGCGGAACCAATGGCATAGCCTTTGGTGACTGCCTTGGTGGTGTTGCCCACGGCATCCAGCGGGTCTGTCACGTCGCGAACGCTTTTGGGTAACTCGGCCATCTCGGCAATGCCGCCGGCATTGTCGGTGATCGGACCATAGGCATCCAGTGCCACCACAATACCTGCCATGCTGAGCATGGAGGTGGCCGCGATCGCAATGCCGTACAAACCAGCCAAAGCATAGGCGACGTAAATGGCGATACACACAAAAATCACTGGCCAGGCAGTCGAGCGCATCGACACACCCAAACCGGCAATGATATTGGTGCCATGGCCCGTGGTGGAAGCCTGTGCGATGTGCTTGACGGGCGCGTACTGGGTGCCGGTGTAGTACTCGGTCACCCAGACCAGCGCCGCTGTCAACACGAGGCCGACGGCGCAGGCGCCAAATAGTGCCATCTGCGTGCCAGCGGCCTTGATAGCGTTGTCAGGCATCAACCAAGTGGTCACGAAATAGAACGCAATCAATGACAAGACGCCGGCCACAGCCAATCCCTTGTAAAGGGCTGGCATGACATTTTTCATGCCGGGTGATGCCTTGACGAAGAAACAGCCAATGATGGATGCCACAATGGAAACACCGCCCAGCGCCAGCGGGTATACCACCGCAGCCGTGCCGGCACCTGTCACCAGCAATGCGCCGAGCACCATCGTGGCAATCAGCGTCACGGCATAGGTCTCGAACAGGTCAGCGGCCATACCGGCGCAATCGCCCACGTTGTCGCCCACGTTGTCGGCGATCACGGCGGGGTTGCGCGGGTCATCTTCGGGGATGCCGGCTTCAACCTTGCCCACGAGGTCGGCACCCACGTCGGCCCCCTTGGTGAAGATGCCGCCGCCCAGACGGGCAAAGATGGAAATCAGAGATGAACCAAAGGCAAATCCAATCAGCGGATCGAGCAATTTGGCCAGATTTTTATCGGGTGTCAGATTGCCATTGCCCACCAGAAACCAATAAAAGGCAGTCACGCCCAGCAGGCCCAGGCCCACCACGAGCATGCCGGTAATGGCACCGCCACGAAACGCCACGTCAAGTGCGGGGCCAATGCCTTTGGTGGCGGCCTGCGCCGTCCGCACATTCGCTCGTACCGAGACGTTCATGCCTATGAAGCCGCAAGCGCCGGACAAAACGGCACCGACGACAAAGCCAACGGCTGAGAGCGATCCGAGGAAAAAGAAAATCAGAATCGCCAGTACAACGCCGACCATGGTGATGGTTTTGTACTGCCGTGCCAGATAGGCCGCAGCCCCGGTTTGAATCGCGGCTGCAATCTCTTGCATCCGCGCGTTGCCAGCATCCTGGGAAAGGATCCAGCTGCGTGCCCAAATGCCGTAAGCCACGGCAATGAACCCGCAAACAAGCGCCAGAATTAGCGCTGAGTTGCCTGTCATAAAAATCTCCTGATGTTGTTTCGCTGAGTAGTGGTGCAACGCTAGCGGCACCACCGCTGCGTTGCTTCCTCGTCGCGAGACATCAACACAAGATTGATGAAAACGATTGGCCAACCGGAGGACTTTACCGTGAAAAGTACCGGTTTTCGGGGCTGGGCAAGGTTCAAGTCAGTAAAATGCGGGTTTATACCGATTCGGTGTCTGCCTTCTGGGTTTGCAGAACCGACAGCAATTGGCCAGGTCCATGAATGGGCACGGTCGGCCAGCCAGGCTATTTCATCAATGACCCTGCACCCGGCCCTCGCTTTGATTGTGCAGCGCAGATTACCTGGCCAAACTGATTCCGGTTGGTTTGCTGATTTTCAAATCGGCGGTCAAAGTTCGCGCAAGCTATTGGGCGATGTTCAGCCTTTCCAGGCGTTCGGCTATTGCGCGTGGGACAAGCGAAGCAGCAGTTGACGCAAACGCAGCCGCAGGCGCCATAGCAGCCCCCGCCGTGTCTCGGTGAAACATGACAGTTGGCGTGGTGACAAGCTGACCATTTTGGTGGGGTGCCTGAGCGTTAAGTTTTTCATGGTCATTGCCTTTAGGCTGCACAAGGTTGCCGCCCAACAACTATTTATACGTTCGAAGGCACGGGAGCCGTGTAGGGCAACGCCGTGAGTGCAGGTAGGCCGCTTGACCATGGGCCACCGCCCGCGTTGTGGGCCTGGTGTGAAGGTTCGCCGTTCAGGAGTGGTTGTATTTGGAAGAAAATTGGAAGAAATCAGTAAGCCCGCTCAGGCAAAATCGGTGTTAGTCCGATGCTTCCGTTCTCCGATGGATGGCAGCCGCTGAATAAACCCAACTCAAAAGACCCCAAACATGTCCCTAGACAACGTCACCCCAGGTAAAAACGTCCCGGATTCATTCAACGTGATCATCGAAATCCCGATGAACGCCGATCCTGTGAAATATGAAGTCGACAAGGCCACGGGCGCTATTTTTGTCGACCGCTTTATGAGCACGTCCATGCACTACCCCACCAACTACGGTTACGTGCCCAAGACCATCAGCGGTGATGGCGACCCCGTGGACGTCTTGGTGATTACACCGGTACCCCTGATCCCTGGTGTGGTCGTGACCTGCCGCGCTATTGGCATATTGAAGATGGAAGATGAGGCCGGTATGGACGGCAAGGTTCTGGCTGTGCCAACCGACAAGATATTGTCCATCTACACCCAGTGGCAAAAACCGGAAGACCTGAACCCGATGCGCCTGAAAACCATTGCCCATTTCTTTGAGCATTACAAAGACCTGGAAGAAGGCAAGTGGGTCAAGATTCTGGGCTGGGAGGGGCCTGAGTCTGCGATGACGGAAATTATGGATGGCATTGCCAACTACAACAAGGCTCAAGCCTGAGAGGGCACATAATCCGGGCTGGGCTTAAATTGGAAGGTTGAGGTCTGGCCGTGATTCGAAAATGGATGTTCTTTGCACCAGCCGCGCTGGTCACCGCCGGCTTGATTTGGGCTGCAGATTTCATTACCCTGCAAGGTGAACGCACGATTTACACGGCGCGCTGCGAGAACGGCAACTGGGAAGGCGACCGCTGCACTGGCACGTTGCTGGCAGGGGAGCGGTTTCGATTTCGTGCCCTGAAAGCCCACCGCGAGGTTTTCTTCTGGAATGTAGGCGTCGCCTCAGACCCGTCTGGCAAGTTTACGCAGTGCGAGATACGTGACGGCCGGAACTGGACTTGCAAGCCCGGCGCCGATGGCGTCAAAGCCATTACGCTTGAAATGCGTCACGGCAAACCCGTGCCCGACACGAGTGGCAACACCCGTCTTTCCCACCCGATTTCAAAATGGACATGGACGTTGCTGGGCTATGGCCTGTACTGGGGCAAGACGGCCAACACGCCCTGAGGGGGCGTCCCTTCCCGCCTAAACGTCCTCAACGCTTGGGATCGGGGAAAATCATTCCGTGAAGTCCCTTTTTGCGCGTAAACGGTTTCCAGTTGCCTTCAGGTTGTGACAGCCGGTCGGCCACCGCCCACCAAGTGCTGGGGTTGAGCCCCAGGCCAACGTGGCTGGCAATGACTTCAACATTTTCTGTTTGCGGGTTGATAACGCATGGCGCCTGAATACTGGATTGCCAGGCCACGATTCCGTCAGTTCGCGAGTAGACGGACGTGGTGGGAACCGGGGGCGCAGCGGTCAGGTTGTAGTGTGATGAATCGTGGTCAATGCGGCGGCCGCTGGTGAGTTCATAAATGCGCCATGCGTTTGTGCTTTTGGGCGAACCTGAAAAGGGCGTTCCCAGGGTTATCACGCTGCGTACGCTGTCTGGCAACATTTTGGCGAGTTCGCGCGCATACACGCCACCCAGGCTCCAGCCGATCAGGCTCACTTTTTTGCCAGTCGCCTCAAATGTGTCGATCACCTGACGTGACGCCGCATTGAGCACTCCGGCACGCGCACCGAAATTGAAACCCTGGTTCCAGCCTGCCACGTCGTACCCAAGCGATTCAAGATAACGCCTCAAGGGCATGGTCGAACTGTCACTTGCACTCAAACCCGGAAACACAATGATAGGGTGGCCATCACCAGACGGCGCACGCTGGAGTACGGGCCAACTGGGCAACACGGCACCAAACTCCCAAAATGCACGGAACTCCAGAGCCAGAAGCCAGGCGCTAGGAGCCGGAAGAGCGCTGTGAGCACCAGGTTGAGAAGGACTGGTTGTTGCGTCTATGGTCATTGTTCAGACTCAACAATGAAAATGTTGTCGAGCGAAAGGTTTAAAAGTTTCCAACACTATCAGTTTATTGGCAGCTAGCCACGCAATATGGCCGGTTTAGGGAGCCACGTCCTGATTTGGGTCTCCTTGGCGACCGGCTTTGCACGGGCCTTTGTCCACGTCATTTACCGGCTCTATTCCCGGGTCAGTCCACACACTGTGCGACGTGTATCATCGATTTGATTAGCCCAATTTGAGCCGAAGGAATATGTGATGGCAACCCTGCAAAAAAATCCGATCGGTGCACATTCAGCAACCCCTAAATCCGGCAAGACTGTGGCAGATGGTGGGCAGTATTTGACGCTTCGCCTGGGTGATGAAGAGTACGCCATCGATATTCTGCGCGTGCAGGAAATCCGTTCTTACGAAGAGCCCACACGAATGGTCAATGCGCCGAGCTTCATTAAAGGCGTGATCAACCTGCGCGGCGTGATTGTGCCGGTGGTCGATCTGCGGCTCAAGCTCAGCCTTGACAACGTGGAGTACAACGGCTTCACGGTGGTCATCGTCCTGAATGTGCGCGGTACGGTCATTGGCGCAGTGGTGGACGCAGTGTCCGATGTGGTGACGCTGACCTCAGAGACCATCAAGGCAGCACCCCAGTTTGAAACGGCCATGGATGCGCGGTTTATCACGGGTCTGGCCAGTGTGGGTGACCGCATGTTGATTGTCATGAATATTGAAGCCCTGCTGAGCAATTCAGAGATGGGCATGATGGCCAACGCATTGGACTAATCATCTGGTCAGTCACCCCGATCAGAGTTGTCTGAATGGGCTTCTCTGAGATAAATCCCCCATGTAGTTGTTGATGCCCTGGCCCTCGCGTTCGAGAAAGTTTCCGACGGCGTCCGAAAATGCCGGGTGTGCCAGCCAATGGGCACTGCTGGTTTTGACCGGCATCAGCGCTCGAGCCATTTTGTGTTCGCCTTGCGCGCCACCCTCAAAACGCGCGTAACCGTGCTCAATGCACCACTGTAGTGGCTGGTAATAGCACGCCTCAAAGTGCAGGCAATCCACGCGTTGTAACGCACCCCAGTAGCGACCATAGGCAACTTTCGAGTCATTTTGGCCGTTGGCCCACATAGAGCCTGACCTTAATGCTATCAAACTCGTAGCAATAGGGGTGCCTTTTTGTTCGGCAACAAACAGCAACCAATTCTCGGGCATGCTATCGGCCATGCGTTGAAAGAAATCGCGGCTCAGGTACGGGGCATTGCCATGTTCCAGGTAGGTTCGCTCGTAGCACCGATAGAAAAAGTCCCAGTCCGCGGGGTTGATGTTTGAACCGAGCGACCAGCGAAAGCTGACGCCTGCATCTTCGACCTTGCGCCTTTCCTGGCGGATTTTTTTACGTTTCTCCTGGCTAAGGCTTGCAAGGAATTCATCGAAGCCCGTGAACTTACGATCCGATGAGTGGCAATTTTTGGCCTCACTGCTTTCGGGCAACGACTGGCCGCCCCCGGAAAAATTAGCCTTCCCGGGCGGCAGCACGGACACTTCATCGTCAACCGCGGGGTACGCATTTCTCCAGTGAAATTGCACGGTGTGCCTTGGCATCAGGTCCGCCGAAGTGGTCGCTTCAATGTCGTCGTCATTGATAAATAGAAGATGCATTGACGAAAGCTTCTGGTCGGCGCACCAGCTGATCAGCGCCTGAATGAGTGCTTTGCGATCGGCAGGGTTGCGCGCCAACAAGCGGGGGCCGGGCACAGGCGTGAACGGTACTGCCACGACGGCCTTGGGGTAGTAGCTCAAGCCGTGTTGCTGGTAGGCATTGGCCCAGGCCCAGTCGAACACGTACTCGCCGTAGGAATGTGCCTTGATATACAGCGGGCAGGCCGCAACCAGGTGGGTGTCGCGCCATAACGTCACAAACCGGGGCGTCCAGCCTGTCTGGGGGATGGCAGCACCACTTTGATGCAGGGCCGCGAGGTATTCGTGGCGCATGAACGGGTTGGAATCCATTTGCACAGCCAAAAGCGCGTTCCATTGCAAAGCATCCACTTCCAGCGGTGAGGTCAAGACCCGAATGACATAATCGAAATTTTGCGTACTCATGACTCTCAAAATCTGTGTTGCCCAGCTCAACTTTGTGGTTGGTGATCTGGCAGGCAATGCGAAAAAAATTGTAGATGCCGCGCGCGCCTCGTACGCCGACGGCGTGCGCCTTTTGCTGACCCCCGAGCTTTCGATCTGTGGCTACGCGGCCGAAGATCTTTTTTTGCGTCCGGTCTTTATTGCGGCATGTGATGATGCCGTGAAAACAGTGGCCCGCGAGCTGGCCGGGTTAAAAAACATGGTGGTGGTGGTGGGGCACCCCACGGGCGGGGCTGGCGCTGAAGCCTTGCGCACCAAGTCAGTGGCGGTGTCGGGTCGTTTCAATGCCGCCAGCGTGCTGTGCGAAGGCCAGGTCGTGGCAACCTACGCCAAGCGGGAACTTCCCAACTACCAGGTGTTTGACGAGCGCCGGTATTTCACACCGGGCAAAGGCGTGTGCGTTTTTGAGGCCGGGGAGGGTAGCGACACAGTGAAAGTGGGCTTGTTGATTTGCGAAGACGCCTGGTTCGATGAGCCCGCCCGCCTTGCCAAAGACGCCGGTGCGCAAGTGCTGGCGGTCATTAACGCATCGCCGTTTCACTTGGGCAAAGGTTACGAGCGAGAGGCGACGATGCGTCAGCGGGTGCTTGTCACCGGTTTGCCGATGGTTTATGCGCATCTGGTGGGCGGTCAGGATGAGGTTGTTTTTGAAGGGCATTCGTTTGCGCTCAATTCAGACGGTTCATTGGCCGGTCGTGCCCCGAGTTTTGAAGAAAAACTGTTCTATGCCCTCATAGAACGGGAACAGTTAGCTATAAAAATAGTAGCAAGTATCGAGCCTGAGCGAAGCGCCGATGCTGACCTATGGGATGCCCTGGTACTGGGTGTGCGTGACTACATCGGCAAGAACGGCTTCCCGGGCGTGCTGTTGGGGCTGTCGGGTGGTATCGACTCTGCGCTGGTACTGGCGGTGGCAGTTGACGCACTGGGCAAAGACCGGGTGCGCACCGTGATGATGCCTTCGCCCTATACGGCCGACATCAGCTGGATTGACGCCCGCGAGATGGCAAAACGCATGGGCGTGCGCTACGACGAGATTTCCATACGGCCCGAATTTGACGCGTTCAAAGCTTCTTTGGCGGGTGAGTTCAGCGGGCTGGCAGAGGACACGACCGAGGAAAACATTCAGGCGCGGATTCGCGGCACGCTCCTGATGGCACTGAGCAACAAATTCGGCAGCATTGTGCTGACCACGGGCAACAAGTCGGAAATGGCGACCGGGTACTGCACGCTTTATGGCGATATGGCCGGTGGTTTTGCTGTGATCAAGGACCTGGTGAAAACCACTGTTTTCAGACTGGCGCGGTGGCGCAATGCCAATGACCCGCATGGTACGGGTCGCGAGCCAATTCCAGATCGAATCATTACCCGTCCGCCCAGCGCCGAATTGCGACCCGACCAGAAGGATCAGGATAGCCTGCCACCGTATGAGGTGCTTGATGCGATTCTGGAGCGTTATATGGAGAACGACCAGAGCATCGAGACCATTATCACCGCCGGGTTTGATCGGTCCGATGTTGAGAAAGTGACGCGTCTCATCAAGATCAACGAATATAAACGCCGCCAGTCGCCGGTCGGCATTCGCGTGACGCACCGGAGTTTTGGCAAGGATTGGCGTTATCCTATAACCAGCAAGTTCAGAGCATAAATAACGAGGAACACCATGAAACAGATTACCGCCATCGTCAAGCCCTTCAAACTGGAAGAAGTGCGTGAAGCCCTTGCAGAATGCGGCGTTACCGGTCTGACAGTGACCGAAGTCAAAGGGTTTGGCCGCCAAAAAGGCCATACCGAGCTTTATCGCGGTGCCGAATACGTGGTGGATTTTCTACCCAAGGTCAAAGTCGAGGTGGTCGTGAAGACCGATGATGTTGATCGCTGCGTCGATGCCATTGTCAAGGCTGCGCACACGGGCAAGATCGGTGACGGCAAGATTTTTGTGACCAGTGTTGAGCGCGTCGTACGCATTCGCACCGGCGAGCAGGACGAATCAGCCGTTTAACGGCTTGCCAGTCGGTTCAAATACCGTGCAGACGGGGTGCCGGTGCCATGCCCGCAGCTTGCACCAGCTCCTTTAGCAATTCGATGGGCTCGTTGCCGGTGCGTATTAACGCCATCTGCCAATCACCCAGAAACTGCTGCTCCACCGCGGTGTTCAAAAAAGTCAGCATGGCGTCGTAGTAACCCGCCGTATTCAGTACACCCAGCGGTTTGTCGTGGTAGCCCAGCTGCCGCCAGGTCCAGACTTCAAACAGCTCTTCAAACGTGCCAATTCCGCCTGGCAGTGCCAGAAAGGCATCGGCGTGCTCGGCCATCATGCGTTTGCGGTCATGCATCGTCTCCACAATGTGAAGCTCGGTGCAATCCCGGTTGGCCCATTCTTTTTCGACCAGCGCTTTGGGGATCACACCCACCACGCGGCCACCGGCCGTCAAAGTGGCTTGGGCCACGATGCCCATCAGGCCACCCTTGCCACCACCATAGACCAGTTGCCCCCCGTGCTGACCAATCCAGTTGCCGACGGTACGCGCTGCGTCCGCGTAGGCCTCATTGGCTCCGGGACGCGAGCCACAATACACACAGATCGAAAAGGCTGCTTTCATTGAATCACCGGGTGCAAAAATCTTGGGGCTTAGCGTTTTGACGGCTCTGAGCTGATGAGGCGGGTTCCTGCCAATGCATCGTGCAGAAATTGCCTCTGCGGGTGAAAGCGACTCAAAATTGCCCAAACGGCAATCCAGCCGATGGCGATGACTGTTGCTTCAGCGCCGGACAGATTGAAAACTGCCGCCGCGGCCAATGCAGGAAGAAACCAGATCCAGCTCAAAACGTAACGCACAGCAGCCCGTGCTTGCGTGACGGGCTTGCCAACGATATCCACCACGCGGATATTCCAGGTTTTCATCGCCAACGTCTGGCCTTTAGTCCAGAACCACACAAAGTAAATACCGAAGACGACAAAGAGAAACGCTTGAAGGCCGTGGCGGTTGTCCAGGGCATGTCGTGTTTGGCTCAGCGTGCCGAACAGATAGCCGGCAATGAACACAACGCCAAACATCAGCATGCCTTCGTAAAGCCAGCAGGCCATTCGGCGCATCAAACCCGGGGTTGGCGCTGTGACCGCCTCAAAAGGCGTCAATGTTTCTGAACCGGTGCCTGTTCGGCCAATACAGGCGCGAGCGGCAACAGCGTGTTGTGATCGACCGAATGGCTGTTTGACACAATTTCGGCAGATCGCTTTGCACCATGTTTGGGCACGGGCAAAACGGCCAGTTTTTGCGGTGCTACCGGTTTGACGGCAGCTGCAGCGCCAGCCGCCTTGGGCGCAGCTTTGGCGGCAAGCTTCTGCTTTTCCTCCGGGCTGAGTGCTTGATAGGCCTGCCACGTAGCCGTTTTTTCAGATGGTGACAGCTTTTTTGTTTCAGCGAAATTAAGGCGGGCTTCGACACGCTGATTGGCGCTCAAAGCAACCCATTCGGTCATACGGCTGTGCAATTTTGCTCGTTCAGGCGCCGGCAGCGCAGCGTAGTTCTTTGAAATAGCCAGCCATTTTCTCTTTTGGGCTTCGCCAATGGAGACCCAGTTAGCGGCCAGGGGTTTGAGTGACTGTTGCTGCGAAGGCGTCAGCTCGCTCCATTTTGGGCCGGCCTCCACTTTCTGGATCAGAGCCACAGGCGCAGCTTTGGCGGGAGCGGCGGGCTTGCCCTGAACAGGTGCAAGTGGTTTGTCCGGAGTAACGCCTTGAGCCAAAGCGTACGAAGCATAAGCCCCAGCAGCAGTCAGGCCCAAAGCTGTGGCGAGTATGGCCTTCAGCAGGCACGGAGTGACAGTTTTGGGATTCAGATTGGGCTGATTCATGGCCACATCCGAGGTTACTGCGATGGATCCCGACGGGCTTTCAGAAACTGGGCAAACCCGGGATCGGTGAAGGCGGCGGGCGGCAAATCATCGGTCAGAAGCGCGGCATCGATTTCAGCGACTTCACTGGCGCGGTTGTCATTCTGGATCATATTGATGGCCACCAGGCCGACAACGAGGGCGATCAACGGAATGGCAGACGCAATACGGGTCCATAGGCTGAAGCCCTCGTCGCCAAAGGTCAAGGCGGCAGAGTTGCCAGAGGCGACCACGCTCGACGCTGTGCGCACACTGCTGACTTTGCGTTTGCTCACGGCTTGTACCCGTGCCGCGCGCAGTCGCTCTGAAATATCACGGGGCAGGGCGTCAGTGGCATCAGACAGGCGTGCGGCGATCTGCAGGGCATAGCGATCCTGCGCCACCTCTTTCACCAGCTGTCCCTGGTATTCCTGCCGACTTTGATTTGAATTTCTCATGGTCTTATTCCCTTTGCTCTCAATGCTTTGCTGAGTGCTTGAACTGCCCGCGAACAGTGTGTTTTGACACTGCCTTCCGAGCAGCCCATGGCTGCAGCGGTTTCTGCTACATCCAGTTCCTCCCAGTAACGCATGAGAAAGGCTTCCCGTTGACGTCCGGGGAGTTCCTGGATTTCAATTTCTATCTCACGCAAGATCTGCGCCCGGGCTGTTGTGTTTTCGGCGCTCTCTGTTTGCTCTGAGTTGTCCTGCAGGTTTAAAGTTTCAAGTAAATCGAATTCCCCGTCGTCTCCGGGGGATTCGAAGTCACTCAGGTTCGAGAAGAGTGCGTTGCGAGTCTTTTGGCGGCGAAACCAATCCAATGTGCAATTGGCAAGAATCCGCTGGAACAGCATGGGCAGTTCAGCGGGTGGCTTGTCGCCGTAATGTTCGGCCAGCTTCATCATGCTGTCTTGCACGATGTCCAGAGCTGACTCCTCGTTTCTCACGTGATACACCGAACGCTTGAACGCGCGCTTTTCAACGCTTTTCAGAAAATCGGATAGTTCTTGTTCGGTTGCCAAGGGAGGTAGGCCGTCAGGCTGGTGGAGCGAGTTGTCTTGGGTTTTATGGGCTTAGACTTAGGTTTGAGCCTGGTTTGGACCAAATTATGGCATCAGGCTGACTTCTTTAATGCTGATCGAGGCATATCGAATCGGCCGCATTTCATTTTTGATCCTAGCGGTGCGATAATCTGTGGTTGCAAATCAAAAGGCAAACGGGTCAAGATCCGGTGCAACACTTAGAGCACCCATGGTTTTGGTCTCAAGTTCCGACGCAATTCCACAAGAGTCTGCGAAGGAGCACCCAAGGTTTTTCGTCAGAGAAATTCACAAAGGTTCATCATGGAAATATCAAAAGCTGAAATCGCTTCGGCAGCGGCAGCCACATCTTCTGCTGCTGCCCCCGCAAAAACACCTGCTACTGGCACCGTCGAACTTCGCGGCGCTGAAATTCTTGTCAAGGCCCTTCAGGCTGAGAACGTCAAGTACATCTGGGGATACCCTGGCGGGGCAGTTCTTCACATTTATGACGCGTTTTACAAGCAGGACACGATCCAGCACGTTCTGGTGCGCCACGAGCAGGCTGCCGTGCACGCGGCAGACGGCTATGCCCGTGCCACGGGCGATGTAGGCGTTGCGCTGGTTACCTCTGGCCCCGGTGTCACCAATGCGGTGACCGGCATCGCCACCGCCTACATGGACAGCATCCCGATGGTGATCATCACGGGCCAGGTGCCAACCCACGCGATTGGTCTGGACGCCTTCCAGGAGTGCGATACCGTAGGCATTACCCGGCCCATCGTCAAACACAATTTTTTGGTCAAAGACGTGCGGCATATGGCCGAGACCATGAAAAAGGCATTCCACATTGCGCGCAGTGGCCGCCCCGGGCCAGTGGTAGTGGACATCCCCAAAGACGTTTCCTTCAATAGAACGCCTTACCATGGTTATCCCGCTTCAGTAGAAATGCGTTCCTACAACCCGGTGCGCAAGGGCCATGGGGGTCAGATTCGCAAAGCGTTGCAACTGCTTCTGGCAGCCAAACGTCCCTACATCTATACGGGTGGCGGTGTGCTGTTGAGCAACGCCTCGGCGGAGCTGCGTACGCTGGTCGACATGCTGGGTTATCCCGTCACCAACACGCTGATGGGCTTGGGGGCATACCCGGCCAGCGATCCCAAGTTTTTGGGCATGCTGGGCATGCACGGTACGCTGGAAGCCAACCACACCATGCAGAACTGCGATGTTTTGCTGGCCGTTGGCGCGCGGTTTGACGATCGCGTGATTGGCAATCCCAAGCACTTTGCGCAGGTGGAGCGCAAGATCATTCACATCGACATCGACCCGTCCAGCATTTCCAAGCGCGTCAAGGTCGACATTCCCATTGTGGGCGACGTGAAAGACGTGCTGCTTGAGATGATCGCCATGATCAAGGAAGGTGCCATCAAGCCCGACAGCAGTGCGTTGGGTGCCTGGTGGGACACTATTGACGGCTGGCGCAAGCGCGATTGCATGAAGTACAGCATGGGCAAGGGCGACGTGATCAAGCCGCAATACGTGGTTGAAACCCTCTGGAACATGACCAAAGACGCTGACACCTACATCACGTCTGACGTGGGCCAACACCAAATGTGGGCGGCACAGTATTACAAGTTTGATGAACCTCGCCGCTGGATTAACTCCGGTGGTTTGGGCACCATGGGGGTGGGCATTCCCTACGCCATGGGTATCAAGCTGGCCAAGCCTGACAGCGAAGTTTTTTGCGTGACGGGTGAGGGTTCTGTGCAGATGTGCATTCAGGAACTTTCGACCTGCCTGCAGTACAACACGCCCATCAAGATCGTCGCGCTGAACAACCGCTACTTGGGCATGGTGCGCCAATGGCAGGAGCTGGATTACGAAGGCCGCTATAGCCATAGTTATATGGACGCGCTGCCTAATTTTGTGAAGCTGGCTGAGGCGTATGGCCACGTTGGCATGTTGATCGAAAAACCAGGTGACGTAGAGGGTGCCTTGCGTGAAGCCCGCAAGCTCAAGGACCGCACGGTGTTCATGGATTTCCGAACCGACCCCACCGAGAACGTGTTCCCCATGGTGCAGGCCGGCAAGGGCATCAATGAAATGCTGCTGGGCAGCGAAGATCTTTAATGCTGTGGGGTTTTTGAAGGAAAACGACCTATGGCCCAAGAATATCTTGCATAGTTAGCTATAAAATATATAGCAATTAACTCATTTTCACTGTACCTATTTTTTATTTTTGACGAATCTATTGCCTGCCGAGCCTGCACATTACCGTGTGTGGGGGAGGGCAGCGAAAAGAGGAATCTAGCCGTATGAAACACATCATTGCAGTTTTGCTGGAAAACGAGCCTGGCGCTCTTTCCCGCGTTGTGGGCCTCTTTTCGGCCCGTGGTTACAACATTGAATCCCTCACGGTCGCTCCCACAGAAGACCCGACGCTGTCCCGTATGACGATTCAAACGTCAGGATCAGACGATGTCATCGAACAGATCACCAAGCACCTGAACCGCCTCATCGAAGTCGTCAAAGTGGTGGACCTGACCGAAGGCTCTTACACCGAGCGCGAGTTGATGATGGTCAAGGTGCGTGCCGTGGGCAAGGAGCGCGAGGAAATGAAACGTATGGCGGACATTTTTCGCGGTCGCATCATCGATGTGACCGAGAAAAGCTACACCATTGAGCTGACCGGTGACCAGTCTAAAAATGACGCGTTTCTGGAAGCTATCGAGCGCAGCGCCATTTTGGAGACGGTTCGCACGGGTTCCAGTGGCATTGGGCGCGGCGAGCGGATTTTGCGGGTCTGAACACGATTTGAGGGTTTGATTGAGCCGTCCGTGCGCGCGTTTTCGACAGGCGGGGCGCGAACGGACTTGAAGTGGCGATTAACGTTAACCGTTCGCCCTAAGCCTGTCGAAGGGCATTTCGCCAGTAACCATTTAGGAGAAGAAGATGAAAGTTTTTTACGACAAAGATTGCGACCTGAGCCTGATCAAAGGTAAAACTGTGGCCATCATCGGCTATGGTAGCCAGGGCCATGCCCACGCGCAAAACCTGAACGACAGCGGCGTGAAAGTGATCGTCGGCCTGCGCAAAGGTGGTGCCTCGTGGTCCAAGGTTGAAAAGGCCGGCCTGCAAGTCGCTGAAGTCGCTGCAGCCGTCAAAGCCGCTGACGTGGTCATGATTTTGCTGCCTGACGAGCAAATCGGCGTGGTCTACACCAACGACGTGGAACCCAACATCAAGCAAGGTGCTGCTCTGGTCTTTGCGCATGGCTTTAACGTGCATTACGGCCTGGTGAACCCCCGTGCCGATCTGGACGTTTGGATGGTCGCCCCCAAGGCGCCAGGCCATACCGTGCGCGGTACATACGCTCAAGGTGGCGGAGTTCCTCACCTGGTGGCTGTACACCAGGACAAGTCCGGCAAGTCCTTGCAAATGGCACTGTCGTACTCCATGGCTAACGGTGGCGGCAAGGCCGGCATCATCGAGACCAACTTCCGCGAAGAAACCGAAACCGACCTGTTCGGCGAACAAGCGGTGTTGTGCGGTGGTACGGTCGAGCTGATCAAGGCGGGCTTTGAAACGCTGGTAGAAGCCGGCTACGCGCCTGAAATGGCCTACTTCGAGTGCCTGCATGAATTGAAACTGATCGTGGACATGATTTATGAAGGCGGCATTGCCAACATGAACTACTCGATCTCCAACAATGCTGAGTACGGTGAGTACGTCACCGGCCCGCGCATCGTGACCGACGAGACCAAGAAAGTCATGAAGCAGGTGTTGAAAGACATCCAGACAGGTGAATACGCCAAGAGTTTCATTCTGGAAAACAAGGCTGGTGCGCCCACGCTTATCAGCCGCCGTCGCCTGAATTCCGAGCACCAGATCGAAGTGGTGGGTGCCAAGTTGCGCGCCATGATGCCCTGGATTGCCAAAAACAAGCTGGTAGATCAGACCCGCAACTGATCAGGCTACTGATCGAACGCCGTCAACCTCAGGTTGACGCTGCTCATAAAAAAGCCACTTCGGTGGCTTTTTTATTTTTTAGGCCGCAGGAGTATATTCAGGGCCGACCTACAAGGCTTTATTAATGCAAGACGATTTAGAACCCAATCTGGAAACCGGCGAAGGCGCCGTGTTGCTTCGCAAGCGCCGAAAGGGCCTGTACGTCCTGCCGAATCTGTTCACTCTGGCAGCTCTTTTTGGCGGGTTTTACGCGATCATCATGGCCGTGAATGGCGAGTTTGACAAAGCTGCCATCGGCGTTTTTTGCGCCCTTATTCTGGACAGTCTTGATGGCCGGGTTGCTCGAATGACCAATACCCAGAGCGCGTTTGGCGAGCAAATGGATTCGCTCTCTGACATGGTTTCTTTTGGTGCAGCACCGGCGCTGATCAGCTACATGTGGGCGCTGCAGGGCCTGGGTCGCTGGGGGTGGATGGCCGCGTTCGTCTACTGTGCTTGTGCTGCGCTGAGGCTGGCGCGTTTCAACGTTAATACGGGTGTGGTTGACAAGCGGTACTTTCAAGGGCTCCCGTCGCCAGCGGCTGCGGCTTTGGTAGCCGGTTTCATCTGGCTCCTGACCGAACAAGGGTTTGGTGGCTCAGACGCGTTATTCGGCGTGTCCATTCCGTGGATTACCTTCGCCATTTCACTCTACGCTGGGTTGACCATGGTGACAAACGTGCCGTTTTACAGCTTTAAAGACCTGAGCATGAAACGCAGCGTACCTTTCGCGGCCATTGTGCTCATCGCGCTGATCATTGCCGTTATCACCATCGAACCAGCCACTATCATCTTCAGTCTCTTCATTGGCTATGGACTAAGTGGCTATGTGGTCTACGCTTGGCGCAGGACCAAAGGTATGCAGACGAGTGTGATCAGCACGTCAACAGATGAGCCTGACGAGCGGGGTTTGCACAAATAAAATGACCTGTGCTAAAGTCAAGCGCATGAGTACCTCTCATTTTGTACGTATCAACGCTATCCGCCTTGTCAAGGCGGAGGTCTTGGCCTATGGTGTTGTTGTGCTCCTAGCGATCCTGCTACCGATCCTCCTACCGAAGGCGGGCTGAGCGCGTACATCTTTTCGATATACCCCTAAACGGCCCGTCTGCTACCTGCAACGGGCCGTTTTCTTTTGGGTTGCAGGTTTTGATGAACATTGAATGAAGTTGAAGGATTTGTCATGTTGAAACAACCCAGCCTCAAGTACCGCGCATCCAGTCCGGTACGTTTAGCCAACCGCACCTGGCCAGACGCTGTGCTGACCCGGGCCCCTCAGTGGTGCAGTGTGGACCTGCGCGACGGCAATCAGGCCCTGATTGAGCCGATGGACATGGCGCGCAAACTGCGCATGTTCCATATGCTGGTGAAGATCGGTTTCAAGGAAATTGAGGTCGGGTTCCCGTCAGCATCCCAGGTTGAATTTGACTTCGTGCGGCACTTGATTGACGCAAATCTGATACCTCAGGATGTGACGATTCAGGTGCTGACCCAGGCCCGAGAGCCGCTGATTCAGCGAACATTTGAATCGCTCGCAGGAGTTCCGCGCGCCGTGGTGCATTTGTACAACGCCACCGCACCAATCATGCGTCGTGTCGTGCTGGGTATGGACGAAGGTCAAATTGTGGAGCTTGCCACGACTCACGCCAGAATGATCAAGGAACTGGCCTCGAAACAGACGGAAACAAACTGGACCTTTCAGTATTCGCCCGAGATGTTTTCCGGCACTGAGCTTGAATTTTCAAAGCGGGTGGTCGATGCCGTCACCGATATTTGGCAACCCACGCCGCAGCACAAGTGCATCATTAATCTGCCATCAACGGTAGAGCATTCCACACCCAATATCTTTGCAGACATGATGGAGTGGATGCACCGAAACCTGGCCCGGCGGGATTCGATTGTGCTGTCTGTTCATCCGCACAATGACCGCGGTACGGGTACGGCGGCAGGCGAATTCGCCTTGATGGCGGGTGCCGACCGCATTGAGGGCTGCCTCTTTGGAAACGGTGAGCGAACGGGCAACGTGGACCTGGTCAATATCGCACTCAATCTCTACACGCAGGGCGTGGCACCCGGGCTCGACTTTTCCGAGATTGACGAGATCCGCCGCACAGTGGAGCAGTGCAATCAATTGCCGGTTCATCCTCGCCACCCTTACGTCGGTGAGTTGGTGTACACGTCTTTCTCGGGCTCCCATCAGGATGCCATCAAAAAGGCCTTGACGGCTCGTAGCGAGGGTGACATCTGGGACATGCCCTACCTGCCCATTGACCCCAAAGACCTGGGGCGCAGCTACGAAGCCGTGATACGCGTCAACAGTCAGTCGGGCAAGGGTGGCATCTCCTATCTGCTTGAGAGCGAATACGGACTGGAGCTTCCGCGCCGTCTGCAAATCGAATTCAGCCAGGTCGTGCAAGGTGTGATGGATACGTCGGGCAAGGAACTCACGGCGAACGATTTGTGGCAGCTGTTTGGGCGGGAATATGGTGTTCAGACTATCGCTGCTCCCCCGCATCAGTTGACTGACGTCGTGGACGGCGTCGGGGCGAAGGCTGTCGAGCTCGTGGCCAATGTTCTGTTGGGTGGCCGACGCGGTCAGGTGCACGGGCAGGGCACGGGCCCCATTGACGCGTTTGTCAACGGATTGAGCGCCGCCACAGGTCGTGGCATCCGGGTACTGGACTATCACGAGCATGCTGTGGGCTCGGGTGCCAGTGCGCAGGCAGTGGCGTATCTGGAGTTGCGTATTGACGAGCAGCAAACCCTGTTTGGTGTTGGCATGGATGTCAATATCGTTGCGGCATCACTCAAAGCAATTTTGTCGGGCCTTCAGCGTGCAAAAATAGGCGGTTGGGTTGAACAATCTGGAGTGGGTGGTGCGACACCGCCATTTGAAGATTCGGTTCGCCTGCAGACCACTCAATAAATCAGTTCTGGAGCAAACATGACCGAAAAACTCATCATTTTTGACACGACCCTGCGTGATGGCGAGCAATCGCCCGGCGCATCCATGACCCGTGATGAAAAGCTGCGCATTGCCCGGCAGCTTGAGCGGCTGAAAGTGGATGTGATTGAGGCTGGATTCGCAGCGAGTTCCAACGGTGACTTTGAATGCGTGAAGGCAATTGCCGAAGCCATCAAGGACTCCACCATTTGCTCGTTGGCGCGTGCAAACGACCGTGATATCGCACGTGCAGCGGAGGCCCTAAAACCGGCCAAATCCGGTCGTCTCCATCTGTTCCTGGCGACGAGCGCACTGCACATGGAAAAGAAATTGCGCATGACGCCAGACGAAGTCTATGAGCAGGCCAAATTGTCCACCCGCTTTGCACGCAATCTGATGGCCGATATCGAGTTCAGCCCTGAAGATGGCTACCGCTCTGACCCCGACTTTCTGTGCCGCGTGCTCGAGACCGTGATTGCCGAAGGTGCAACGACCATCAATGTGCCTGACACCGTGGGCTATGCGATTCCAGAACTCTATGGCAATTTCATCAAGAACTTGCGCGAGCGCATTCCCAACTCTGACAAGGCGATCTGGTCTGTGCATTGCCATAACGATCTGGGCATGGCGGTCGCCAACTCGCTGGCCGGTGTGAAGATCGGGGGTGCCCGCCAGGTGGAGTGCACCATCAACGGGCTGGGCGAGCGCGCGGGCAATTGCTCACTTGAAGAAGTGGTCATGGCGGTCAAGACCCGGCGCGACTACTTTGACCTTGAAATGAGTATTGACACCAAGCACATTCTGGCCGCAAGCCGAATGGTCAGCCAGACGACAGGCTTTGTGGTGCAGCCCAACAAGGCTGTCGTGGGTGCCAATGCGTTCGCGCATGCGTCGGGCATTCACCAAGATGGCGTTCTCAAGGCACGTGACACGTATGAAATCATGCGG
>JANPAZ010000533.1:0-3421 GCA_031430225.1 Rhodoferax sp.
GACAGCGCCTCATGACCTTTGCCGCCCCAGTTGGCAATCACCACCATCACGCCTTCAAGCGACTCTTTGCTCATCACTTTCAACAGCTCAGGCGCACCCATGTGGCCGCCATTGGTGACCACCGGAACGGCGCCATTGCCGATGCGCATTTCACTCATCTTGTCCAGCAGGAGCTTGGTGTCGGGCACGTTGGTGGACAACAAAAAGGCAACGTCTGGCCGGGTGTTGCGTAGTTTTTGCACACTGGACGTGGCATCCGACATCGGTGGCGTGAACACCTCGTCCACGGTCAGCTTGAGTTTTTCTCTCTCAAAGCCACCCTCGCGCATGGCCTTGGTAAAGCTCACGGGGGAAGCTGTGTTGTCCATCACAATGCCGACCGACTGCGGCGCCTTGCCGTTGGCCTGCGTGGCCAACTTCACCAAAATCGGCAAGGCTGCAGCAGCTTGTGTATTTGCGCTGGGCGAAGTCTGGAAGACATACCTAAAGCCGCGCTCGTTGATTTGGTCAGAGTAGGACAGCGTAAGGAACGGCAATTCAGCGCGCTCGGTCATCTCGGTAATCGCCAGGGTGAATGAGCTGACAAAAGCGCCGCTGGCCCCGGACAGGTCAGGCTCGGCCGCCAGCAGGCGTTGCGCCGCATTCTTGGCTTTTTCAACGCTGTCCCCCGCATCGGCGGTGATCAGTTTGATTTTGGCTCCGCCCAAGGCCTTGATGCCGCCCGCGGCGTTGATATCTTCCACCGCCATTTGCGCGCCCTTGACGTGCAGTTCGCCATTGCGGGCCCAAGGGCCAGACAAGGGCACTATGACGGCCAGCTTGATTTCTTTCGCCGCCGCCTGCGACCAAGCAGACGTGGGCAGAGCACCGAATGCCAACGCGGCGATGGCAACACTGAGCAGAGTGCGGCGGGATTTTTGCTGTGCAAGTTTTCGTGTCTTCATGCTATCTCCTGTTGAAAATAAATCGATTCACATGCCTAAATAGGCTTGCTTGATGCGCGGGTTGCTGGCGAGAACGTCTTGTGTGCCCTCCAGCGCAATACGGCCCGATTCCAGCACGTAGCCGTAGCTGCACGAATGCAAGGCTTCGGCCACGCGTTGCTCCACCAGAACGACCGTCATATTGCTCTCACGGTGGACTTGCTCGATGCATTCAAAGATGGCGTCTGCCACAGCCGGTGCCAAACCCATGGAAGGCTCATCCAGCATCAGCAGCTTCGGTTTAGAAGCCAACCCGCGCGCAATCGCGACCATTTGTTGTTCTCCGCCGGACAGGGTTCCGGCCAGTTGGGTGGGCCGCTCTGCGAGGCGCGGAAAAAGCGCGTAAATTTGATTCAGGCTGGCTTTGAAGGTCTGCCGCGCGTGCAGCGTTTGGGCACCCATCTCGAGATTTTCAAGCACCGTCATGCTGCGAAAGACCTGCCGTCCCTCGGGCACATGGGCAATGCCCAATTGAGCGCGGGCTGCCGGTGTAATTTGGCTTAAGTCGTGTCCGTCAAATGTCAGCTCGCCGGACAAGATGGGCACAGTCCCTGAGATGGCCTTGAACAAAGTTGATTTTCCCGCCCCGTTGGCCCCAACAATGGCCACGAACGCACCCGCCTTGACCTCAAGACTGACACCGGCCAGCGCCCGGATATCACCATAAGACACATTGAGTTGACTAACGCGCAGCATGTGCCATCCACTTCTTGCCCAAATAAGCTTCAATCACAGCAGGGTCACTGGTCACCGAAGCGGGCTCGCCCACCTGCAGCACTCGTCCATGGTCCAACACAAGCAACCGGTCCGCCAAGCGCACCATGGCATGCATGGTGTGCTCGATGACGACGATGGTGATGCCCTGGGCGCGGATGCCCATCAGTACTTGCACCACTTGCTCAATCTCCCCACCCCCCAAACCAGCCAGCACTTCGTCCAGCAGCAGCAGCTGGGGTTCTGAGGCCAATGCGCGGGCGACCTCCATCAAACGCAGGTACACCGCAGGCAGACTGCCCGCCATGGCGTTGGCGAAGGGTTCAAGTCCCACCTGTCGCAAAGCGGCCCTCGCGCGGGCGTAGGCCAGTGTGTCGTTGGGCACTGAAGCAAATGCACCAATGACCACGTTTTCCAAAACACTCAAACGGGCGAAGGGTCGTACGACCTGGAAGGTTCTGCCCACGCCGACGCGGCAAATCTCGAACGGCTTGCGTCCGAGCAGCTCGGCCCCTTGAAACGAAACGCTGCCGCTGGATGGCTCGATAAAGCCATTGAGCAAATTGAACAGTGTCGTTTTACCCGCACCGTTGGGGCCAATGATGCCCATAATCTCCCCGCGTTGGACGTCAAAGCTGACATCCTGCACCGCCTGCAAACCGCCGAAACGCTTGCACAGGCCCTGCACCGTGAGGATCGCAGCCCCTGGGACATCCTTTCTTTTGGATTCGATCAACCGAGGTTCAGATGGACTCAAGTGGGTAGGGGTGGGTGTTGGCAGAGCGTTGGGTGTTGCCGATACGGCCTTGCGCGCACGCCACCTCTGCGCAATCCAGGGCAAAATCCCGCCAGGTGTCAGCAACACAATCAGGATGATGGCAGCGCCGTAAATGACACCCTGAATACCGGGCAATCGAGTGCCCAAAGTGGCATTCAGCAGTTCGCCCAGCGGTAGCAGAATCAGCGCTCCGAGCACCGGCCCGGCCACCAGCCCCACACCGCCGAACATCGTAAAAATAAGCGCCTGCGCCGACACCAACATGCCGAATACCGAGTGTGGTGTGACGATCACCAACACTACCGCATACAGGCCACCGGCCACGGCGGCCATGGCACCGGAGAGCACCAATGCCAGTAGTTTCCATTGAAAGGGGTTGATACCGGCGGCTTCGGCGGCCAGCTCGTTTTGCTTGATCGCCAACAGAGACAACCCAAAGCGCGAACGTGCGATCCATAAATTGATCAGCAAGGCCGCGATCAGCATGAGGGTTGCAATCAGCACGTAAATCCGCTGATCTGCAAACTGCATATACAGCGCTGCATTGTCGCGTTTCAGGGGCAGCGCGACTTCTTGTAAACCAAGCCACTCAAACACATACAAAAGGGCCAGCGGATAGGCCAGCATCGCCAGACTGAAGTAAACACCGCGCAGACGAAAGGTCGGAATGCCCACCATCGCACCCGCCAGCGCGCCCACACCTGCGGCCCCAATGATGCCGACCCACGGGGACAGTCCGAACTTGGCAAAGGCCACTGCAACCGTGTAAGCCCCCAAGCCAAAAAATGCGGCATGGCCGAACGACAGCAGACCCGAGTACCCACTGAAGACGTTCCATGACACGCCCACAGTGGCCCAAATCGGCACCAGCGTCATGATCAACAAGATGTAGGGGTTGTCAATGAAGGTCGCTAGCGCCAAATAGAGTGCAGCCAAGCCCAATGCC
>JANPAZ010000534.1:0-7240 GCA_031430225.1 Rhodoferax sp.
CCCATGTTCAGCCGGGCATCACCACCAACGCGCTGGACAAGCTGGCCTATGACTTCATCACCCAGGTGCAGGGTGCCATACCCGCTCCGCTGAACTACATGGGCGGCGGCTCCACGCCTTACCCCAAATCGATCTGCACCTCGGTCAACCACCAGGTCTGCCACGGTATTCCCAACGACAAGGCCCTGAAAAAGGGTGACATCGTCAATATCGACGTGACCGTGATCAAAGACGGCTGGCACGGTGACACCAGCCGCATGTTTGTGGTGGGAGACACCTCGATTGCGGCCAAGCGCCTGTGCGCCATCACCTATGACGCCATGTGGCATGGCATCAAAATGGTGAAGCCCGGCGCACGGTTGGGTGATATTGGCTGGGCCATCCAGAAATTTGCGGAAGGCCAGGGCTTCAGCGTGGTGCGCGAGTTTTGCGGCCACGGCATTGGCCGCATTTTTCATGAGGAGCCTCAGGTCCTGCACTATGGCAAGCCCGGCACACTGGAGGAACTGAAGGTCGGCATGACCTTCACCATCGAGCCCATGATCAACGCGGGTCGCAAAGAGATCAAGGATGGCCCCGAGAAAGACGGCTGGACCATCGTTACCAAAGACCATTCGCTGTCCGCGCAGTGGGAGCACACCGTGCTGGTGACCGAGACCGGTTACGAGGTGCTGACCCTGTCCAGCGGCAGCCCGCCCACGCCAGCCTTTGTCAATACATGAGCGCTGCGCCGGGCCGCCCCAAGCAAGCGTGCACCGCAGTGCGCCGCACGAAGGTACTCAAGTGACCGATTCGCAGGCACGGCGCGAACGCTATCGCGCCGCCAAGGCCGAGTTAATGGCCGCCATATCGGCCAGTGGGTCGTCTACCCGTGGCGTCCGTTCGGCCCTGCAAAAAATTTCGCAATTGGCGGATGAAAGCCTACGCGGCCTGTGGCAGTTGGCCGGCTTTACCAAACCTTTTGCACTGCTGGCGGTGGGTGGTTTTGGGCGCGAAGAGCTGTTTCCGCATTCGGATGTCGACGTGCTGCTGCTGCTGCCTGACGAACAGTCACCCGACAGCGACCCGGCACTGAAATCTCAGATAGAAGCCTTCATTGGCAGTTGCTGGGACTCTGGGCTGGAGATCGGCTCCAGTGTTCGCAGCGTCTCCGAATGCCTGGCCGAGGCCGAAAAAGACGTCACGGTGCAAACGTCTCTTCTCGAATCGAGACTCATCACCGGCGACATCAGGCTGTTCAACCGATTTCAGAAAAAGTTCAGGGCAGCGCTTGACCCCAAGGCCTTTTTTGTGGCGAAAACCCTGGAACTTCGCCAGCGCCACAACAAATTTGAAAACACGCCATATTCACTGGAGCCCAACTGCAAGGAGTCTCCCGGTGGCCTGCGCGACCTGCAAATTATTCTGTGGGTGGCCAAGGCGGCTGGCTTTGGCAAAAACTGGGACGAGTTGGCCCGCAACGGCCTGGCCACACCGTTTGAAGTGCGCCAAATCAAGCGCAACGAAGCACTCCTCAAGTTGATACGTGCGCGCCTGCACCTGATTGCCGGGCGCCGTGAAGACCGGCTTGTGTTTGACATGCAAACCGCGATTGCAGATTCATTTGGTTATGTGGCCCCCGCGCTTGTCGCTTCGCGTACTGCGCTGCCCCCCGAGGGGGCTGTTTTCCCTGGCGGGGCTGACCGCCAAGCGGTTCAGAGGCCCAGGGGCGGCGCGTCGGCAAAACAATCACCGTCAATCGTTCGCCCAAGCGAAGCCCTCATGCGCCGCTACTACTGGGCCGCCAAAGCGGTCACGCAGCTCAATCAGATCTTGCTGATGAACATCGAGGAGCGCTTGAACCCCTCGGCCCACGAGCCGCGCCCCATCAACGACCGCTTTTCAGACAAGGCCGGCATGATCGAGGTGGCCAGTGACGACCTCTACCAGCGCAACCCACACGCCATTCTGGAAACCTTTCTGCTGTACCAGTCCACTGTCGGCGTCAAGGGGCTTTCGGCCCGCACACTGCGAGCGCTGTACAACGCCCGCGGACTGATGGACGGAACGTTCCGTAACGACCCCGTCAATCAGGCCACTTTCAGGCAAATCCTGATGCAGCACGACGGCATTACCCATGCCATGCGCCTGATGAACCAGACGTCTGTGCTGGGCCGCTACTTGTGGGTGTTCCGCAAGATTGTGGGCCAGATGCAGCATGACCTGTTTCATGTGTACACAGTCGATCAACACATTCTGATGGTGTTGCGCAATGTGCGCCGTTTCTTTCTGGCCGAGCACGCCCATGAGTACCCCTTTTGTTCACAACTGGCCGCCGGTTGGGACAAACCTTATGTGTTGTATGTGGCCGCACTGTTTCACGACATTGCCAAGGGGCGTGGGGGTGACCATTCCGAGCTGGGTGCCGCAGACGTGCGGCGCTTTTGCAAGCAGCATACGATCGACCGCGAAGACTGCAAGCTGATCGAGTTTCTGGTGCGGGAGCACCTCACCATGAGCCGCATCGCGCAAAAGTCAGATCTGAGCGACCCAGACGTCATTGCTGCCTTTGCCAAACGCGTGGGCACTGAGCGCTACCTGACCGCGTTGTACCTGCTGACCGTGGCCGATATTCGTGGCACCAGCCCAAAAGTCTGGAATGCCTGGAAAGGCAAGCTGCTGGAGGACCTGTACCGCTACACGCTGCGCACCCTGGGTGGCCGCGCACCCGATGCCGATGCCGAGGTGGAGGCCCGCAAGCGTGAGGCGCTGGTCATGGTGGCCCTGTATGCCATGCCGTTTGAAGCCCACAAGCCGTTGTGGGACACGCTGGACGTGGGCTATTTCATGCGTCACGATGCAGGCGACATTGCCTGGCACACCAAGCAGCTGTCACGGCACGTGGGCAGCCCCAAGGCCATTGTGCGGGCGCGCCGTTCACCCGCCGGTGATGGCCTTCAGGTGCTGGTCTACACCCCCGATCAACCTGACTTATTTGCGCGCATCTGTGGCTACTTTGACCAGAACGGTTTCAGCATTCTTGACGCCCGCATTCACACCGCCAAAAATGGACATGCGCTGGACACATTCCAGGTCATCACCTCGGCTTTGCCTGAGGAATACCGTGAAGTCACCAGCATGCTGGAGAACAACCTGGCCCTTGCCATTGCCGACAGCGGGCCACTGCCAGCGCCCAGCAAGGGCCGTGTGTCGCGCCGGGTCAAGAGCTTCCCGATTGCGCCGCGCGTGAGCCTGCGTCCTGACGAGAAGGCCCAGCGGTGGTTGCTCAATATCTCGGCCAGCGACCGTGTGGGCCTGCTGTACTGCGTCGCGCGCGTTCTGGCGAAACACCGTATCAACCTGCAATTGGCCAAGGTGGCCACACTGGGTGAGCGGGTGGAAGACACCTTCCTGATTGACGGGCCGGAATTGCAGCAAAACAGGGCACAGATCGAAATTGAGACCGAGTTGCTGGAAGCACTGAAGGCTTGACAGCTCTGTAGCCTGTTGTGCGATAGTGTGCGGGCAGCAATTTGCTGCCTTTGCGCTACAACACATTAGGAGACATTCCATGAAACGTTCGACACTCATAAGGTTTGGTTTGCTGGCGCCGGTGGTGGGCCTTTCTGCTTGCGCCAGTCCCGTAGCGGGTTCTGAATGGGTTGCATTGGTTGACGGCGAAAAGGGCCTGGACAACTGGACCACCACTGGGGACGCCAATTGGCGCGCGGAGGGAGGTGCCATCGTCGCTGACAAAGGCAAGGGCGGCTATTTGGTATCCAAGAAAACCTACCGTGACTTCGAGATCAACGCCGATTTTTGGGCAGCCACTGATACCAACAGCGGCATATTCATTCGCCTAACGGACCCCGCCAAAATCACCGCCGACAACTCCTACGAAGTCAATATTTGGGACATTCGTCCGGATCCCGTGTACGGAACTGCGGCCATTGTGAATTACGCAGCTGTGCCAGTCCCTCTCGTGCACAAGGCTGGTGGCCGGTGGAACAACATGCAAATTCTGGCCAAAGGCGACGAGTTGGTGGTTCGGTTTAACGGCATTCAGACCGTTAACATCCGCAATAGCCAATTCCCCAATGGACCCATCGCGTTGCAATACGGGGCGGGCGTGAACGGCGCCACCAGCGGCGCGATCATGTGGCGCAAGGTGCAGATCAGGTCACTCTGAGAGCGCGGCCGCATTCGAGGCTCTGCACCGCAGCGAGCCTCAGTCGTCTTCTGTGGCTGCGATGCCCGGGAACAGCACCTCGGTGTAGCCAAACTGCCTGAAGTCACGCACACGCATCGGGTACAGCTTGCCAATCAAGTGGTCGCATTCGTGCTGTACCACCCTCGCATGGAAGCCTTCGACCGTGCGGTCAATCGGGTCCCCGTACTGGTCGAACCCCGTGTACTGAATACGTCTCCAGCGGGGCACGACGCCGCGCAAACCCGGCACGGAGAGGCAACCCTCCCAGTCTTCTTCTTCAGTGATAGCTGCCGCCTCGCTCGCGCCTTCCAGGAACACCGGCAAAGGGGTGATCACGGGGTTGATCAGCACGGTGCGGGGTACGACCGGCGCTTGCGGGTAGCGCGGGTTGGGCGCATCGGTGCCAAAAATCACCAGTTGCAAATCCACACCAATCTGCGGTGCTGCCAGCCCTGCCCCGTTGGCCGCACGCATGGTGTCAAGCATGTCGGTGATGAGCAGATGCAATTCGTCAGTGTCAAACTGCGTTACCGGCGGCGCCACACGCAGCAGGCGCGGATCCCCCATCCGAAGAATTTCCCTTATTGACATAGTGGTTTTATAATAGACTGCGACGTATGCACAAGATACTGATTATCGATGATCACGCTCAGACACGTCAGTTGATCAAATGGGCATTGGCTGATTCCGGCTATGGTTTGCATGAGGCGTCCACCGGCGAGGTCGGGTTGCAAAATGCTGAGGCGCTCAAACCAGCACTGATCCTGCTGGATATTTTGATGCCGGGCGAGCTTGATGGATTCCAGGTTTGCGAGAAACTGCGCTCATCCAGCGATATGGCGGGTGTCAAAATTGTGATGCTCTCGGCCAATGACAGTCCGAAAGACCGGGAGCGGGGCCAGCAGGTCGGCGCCAACGCCTATCTGGCCAAGCCATTCAAACCGGCCGCGTTACGGGCCATCGTGACGGCTCTCCTTGCAGGTTGACTGCGGGGACAACTTTCCTTCGCAGGGTGGCTGACGTCGGCGAAAAAGCGTTCGGGTCATGTTGGCGTGAGGGATCGAGCGGCCAACGAGTGCGGGAGTCACCAGGCGGCAACTGAACCGTCGGTGCGGGGCTCCGTGCCGCCGCACAGCACGCCATTGGCATTGCGCCAGATGATCTGCCCGCGCCCGAACGCGAGCCGGTTGCCAGACCAAGCCACATCATGCCCAAGCGACGCCAACCCGTGGAACAGATGCTCCGGTGTTGAGCGCTCGATATTGACGCGCATGCCGCTTTCCCACTCCCAGCGTGGCGCATCTAGCGAGGCTTGTGGATTGAGCCCGAAATCCACGGTATTCATCACCATCTGAACATGGCCCTGGGGTTGCATGAAGCCACCCATTACGCCAAACGGGCCCACCGCAGCACCGTCCCGGGTCAGAAAGCCCGGAATAATCGTGTGATACGGCCGTTTGCCCGGAGCCAAACAGTTGGGGTGGGCGGCATCCAGCGAAAAGTTGTTACCCCGGTTGTGCAGCGAGATGCCAGTGCCAGGCACCACCAGTCCCGAGCCAAATCCCATGTAATTGCTCTGAATAAACGACACCATGTTGCCCTCAGCGTCGGCAGTGCTGAGGTAGACCGTGCCGCCGCGCGATGGCTCGCCAGGCAACGGCCGCGAGGCTTGGGCGCCGATCAGGGAACGGCGCTCATCGGCGTAGGCGTCTGAAAGAAGGTCGGAGACCGATACCCGCATATGGGCCAGGTCCGCAATATGGGACAGGCCATCGGCAAAGGCCAGTTTGATGGCCTCGATCTGGCGGTGGTGGGTGAGCAGCGTGTCACGTTCGCTGAAATCAAAACCTTTGAGAATATTCAGAGCCAGCAAGGCCACCAGGCCGTGCCCGTTGGGTGGAATTTCCCAGACGTCATACCCGCGGTAGTTGACACTGATGGGCTGACACCAGTCGACCTGGTAGCGGACCAGGTCGTCGACCTGAAGATAGCCGCCGGCAGACTGCACACACGCTGCGATTTTTTCAGCTAGCGCACCCCTGTAGAAACTGGTGGCGCCGGTTTGCGCAATGGTTTGCAGAGTCTCAGCATGCCCTGCCGACCGCCAAACCTCGCCGGCCTGAGGAGCACATTCGGGCGCAAAGGTGTCGAACCAGGGTTGAAAATGCGACGCCTTGAACTCTTCGCGGAACAGACGGGTGGCCTGTTGCCAGGCAAACGCCACCGTAGGAGAGACGGGAAAGCCATCGCGCGCCAACTCCACAGCGCGCGCCATCGACGTGGTC
The DNA here is from genome assembly GCA_031430225.1 of Rhodoferax sp. Classification (GTDB taxonomy): domain Bacteria; phylum Pseudomonadota; class Gammaproteobacteria; order Burkholderiales; family Burkholderiaceae_C; genus JANYCG01. The sequence continues at coordinate 6,475 of JANPAZ010000534.1, forward strand.
AGCGGCAGCCGCCCGAAGCGCTGGGCCAGCGCAGCCCAGGCGGCGGGTGCACCAGGCACGGTCACCGGCAAGGGGCCATACTTCGGTACGGTCTTGTGTCCGAGGCCAGTCATCATGTCCAGTGTCATGCTGCGGGGAGCCGGACCGCTGGCGTTTAGTCCGTGCAATTGGCCACCGTGCCAGATCAGGGCAAATGCATCCCCGCCGATCCCGTTGGCGGTGGGCTCCACCACGGTCAGGGCAGCGGCCGTCGCGATCGCCGCATCAATGGCATTGCCGCCGGCCTGCAGCACGGCCAATCCCGCCTGGGCGGCCAATGGCTGCGAGGTGGCGACCATGCCGCGGTTGGCAAAAACCGCAGTGCGGCGGGAGGCGTAAGGGTAATGGTTGGTGTCAAAATCAGGCATGGTTCTTGATGGTAGCATTTGGTTAGGTATCTAAACAAAACACTATTTATGCATCGACAGACCCAGAGAACCAACATCGTGCACACCACAAACACAACTGCCTCGTTTTGGGGCTTTGAAGCATGACCTGGTCCATTTTGGCGCGTGACCGTGAAGGAAACTTCGGCGTTGCAATTGCGAGTCGCTTCTTTGCGGTGGGTTCACTTTGCATTCATACAAAGGCTGGCGTGGGCGCGTTGTCCACTCAGGCGCTGATGAATCCGCTGTATGGCCCCGATGGCATCAAGCAATTGGCCAGCGGTGCCACGGCTGCCGAAGTGGTGGCGCGTCTCACAAGGGAAGATGCCGGACAAGCGCAG
>JANPAZ010000535.1:0-2777 GCA_031430225.1 Rhodoferax sp.
GCGCGCCACGGCACTGGATGTGATCAAACGCACGCAGTTGGTGGGGTCGGTATCGCCCGGCAATATCAGCAAAGCCAGACGAGACACCTGGCCCAATCAGGCGGCTGCGTTGGAGCACTTTGCCAGCAAGAAAGCCTTTGCACGCTGGGACCGCCAGGTACTTGAGGACTACATCACGCATGGCACCCGGCTGGTGGATGGCAAATGCGTGCTGGGCTTCGAGCGCGACATTGAGACCGCCATCTACAACACCCTGCCCGATAACCTGGACCGCCTCATCCACCGCCATCCACTGAAGTGCCCGGTCGCTTTTCTGGGCGGCACGAAGTCGGCGGAAATGAAACAAGTGGGCATGGCCATGACCGAAAAACTGGTGAAAGGCCGCATCTCCATGTTGGAGGGCAGCCACCTTTTCCCCATGGAGAAGCCACTGGCCACCGCGGCGGCCATCGAAGCGGCGCTGCGCGACATGCAAGGCCGTTGGCAAGATCACGACGACTAGAAACAGGCGGAAAAGGCCCTGATCAGTCAGGCAGTTTCAGGCGGCCCACTTCACGGCACCGCTCCAGGCGGTTGCCAGCACCACCAGCCCAAAGGCGATACGGTAATACGCAAAGCCGTTGAAACTGTGGGTGGAAATGAACTTGAGCAGCCAGCGAATACACAACCACGCGCTGACGAACGACACCACCAGGCCCACCGCGAACATGGGCACATCGCCCACTGAAAGCAGCGCGCGCTCCTTGTACAAGCTGTACGCACCCGCACCTATCAGTGTGGGGATGGCCAGGTAAAACGAGAAATCAGTTGCCGCCTTGCGCGACAGGCCCAACAGCATGCCGCCAATGATGGTGGCACCGCTGCGACTGGTGCCGGGAATCATTGCCAGGCACTGAATCAGCCCGACCTTGAGCGCGTCCAGGGGTGTCATCGCATCCACATCCAGTATGCGCGGGGCTGTGGCAGCGTTTTTCTGGCGCTTCTCGGCCCACAAAATGATGAAACCCCCAATGATGAAGGTGCTGGCCACCACCACCGGTGTAAACAGATGCGCCTTGATGGCCTTGCCAAACAGCAGGCCCAGGACCACGGCCGGAATGAAGGCAATCAGCACGTTGAGTGCGAATCTCTGCGCCTGTTTGCCTGTCGCACTGGAGGACGGCAAGGCAACCAGCGTGTCGCGAATTTTCTGCCAATAGACCAGAATGACCGCAAAGATGGCGCCGGTCTGGATGGCAATGTCAAACACCTTGGCCTTGTCGTCATCGAAACCCAGCAATGCGCCAGCCAGGATGAGGTGACCGGTGCTGGAGATGGGCAAAAACTCGGTCAGCCCTTCGACCACGCCCATGATGGCGGCCTTGGTCAGCAATGCAATATCCACACGCGCTCCTCAAATTGAAGCGCTGATTATCGCCGCCCGGGGTGCAGACTGAGCGGCACAGCGAGGTCAAGGAGGAGGCCAAAGGCCGGGGGACACGAGCAGAGGCGATCAGTCTGCGCCCCGGGCAGCGAATGTCGCTCGCTGTCGGCTGCAACTCGCGCCGCTGGATTTGCCGTTTGAGCTGGCGCGGCTCAGTGTGCCTCCGCTGCTTTTGCAACCCCTGGTAGAAAACTGCATCAAGCACGGGCTGGAGCCAAAGCTGGAAGGTGGCTCCGTCACCGTGAAAGCGTGCATGTCGGGCGAGGTGCTGACCATCGACATCATCGACACCGGTGTCGGACTGACCAGCAACCGTGACGCTGACGGCACCAGCAGCCCCAACGATGCCGGCTTTGGCCTGGCTCAGGTGCGCGAGCCCTCGCAAACAGGGCATCGGCAGCTATTGATTTTGAAGCAACGCTGACCCAGCTGCGGGCGTTAGCCGGGGCAGTATCAGCGGCCCCACCACTTCGGGTAATTCAGGCCAGCGTGGGCACCAGTATCCGCATGGTGCCCATTGATGAGGTGGTGTATCTGGAAGCCGCCGACAAATACGTGCGGGCGATCACCCATCAGCATGAATACCTGATACGCACCCCGCTCAAGGAGCTTTTGCCCCAGATCGACGCACAAACATTCTGGCAAGTGCATCGCGGCACCGTGGTGCGCGCCAGCGTGATTGACGCGGTTACCCGTGACGAAGCGGGCAAACTCAGCCTGACACTGCGGGGTCGCATCGACAAGCTGCCAGTCAGTCGCCTGTACGCCCACCTGTTCCGGGCCAGGTAGAGGAATCGGGTGCGTTCCAACTTGCGCAAGACTGTCCACCGCACTACGATGGGCCACCCCTTCAGCTGAAGAAACACACCATGACGATCCAATACACCACAGCCTCCGAGCACTTGCCCGAAAACAAGATGCGCATGTATCCCACCAAGGTGATCAACATCATTGGGGGTCCGGGCTGCGACAAATCGCTCTTCTCGGCGGGCATTATCCTGAACCTGAGCCTGCGGCACAAAACGGTGGAACACATCCCAGATTACGCCAAGTCACTGGTGTGGCAAAAGGACTATGAAGCGCTTAAAAACCAGTACCAGATCGCGCAGCGCCAATACGACATGATCAACATGATGGACGGCCAGGTGCAATACCTTGTGACCGAAAGCTCTCTGCCGCAGGTGCTTTACTACAACGCTTACTATCCCGAGAACATCTGCGACGTGGCCAAGACCCGCCACAAAATTCTGGAGTGGTACAAACAACACAACAATGTCAATCTATTGGTGGCGCGCGGAGATAAAAAATACATTCATACCGGACGCTTTCAGGATGAAAACGAAGCCATCAAGGT
>JANPAZ010000536.1:0-2040 GCA_031430225.1 Rhodoferax sp.
CGGCCCTGGCTGGGCTGGGGCTGGGGCGAGCTGGATTACGCCCACTTCACCACCTTGTACGAAGGCCCCCGGTTTTGTGAAATTCTGGACAATGCCCACAACCTGCCGCTGCACCTGGCGGTTGAGCTGGGCGTGCCCGCAGCCCTGCTGGTATGCGGCACCGGCCTATGGCTGGCGTGGCGGGCCAAGCCCTGGCGCGAACGCGATGCCGCACGGCAAATGGCATGGAGCGTGCTGGCCGTCATCTTGTTGCACAGCCTGCTGGAGTACCCACTTTGGTATGGGCCATTTCAAATGGCGTTTGTGTTGTGCCTTTTGCTGCTGAGCCGGCAGCCGCCTAAACCGGCCTTCGCCATAAGTTTAGAAGAAAAAGGGGGGAAGGCCCACATAGGACATGCATTATTAGCTATTATTTTGGTAGCAATGGTTACTTTTGGCACGTGGGACTATCACCGCATCAGCCAGATATTTGTGGCACCTGATGCCCGCTCGCCTGCCTACCGCGGCAACACGCTGGCCAAAATCCAGGGGTCATGGCTGTTCAGCAGCCAGGTACGATTTGCCGAGCTCGTGTCGACCCCGCTCACTCGCGGCAATGCAGCGCACCTGAATGCATTGGCGCTCCAGTTACTCCACTATTCGCCCGAGGCCCGCGTGGCCGAGAAACTGATTGAAAGCGCTGTGATGCTGGGGCAAGATGATGAAGCGCTGTTTTATTTGGCCCGCTACCGTGCGGCTTTCCCGGCGGAACACGCGGCCTGGGTCAAGAAGCAGGCGGGCGGCTAAACGGCTAAACGGGTCAAACCGGGCAGCTTTTTGGGTGGCTCATTTGTCTGCCACAAAGCTTCCCGATTTGCCGCCGTGCTTCTCCATGAGCTTCACACCCGTCATGGTCATGCCCCGGTCGGCCGCCTTGCACATGTCGTAGATGGTGAGCAACGCCACCTGCACGGCCGTCAGGGCTTCCATTTCCACCCCAGTGGGGCCAACGGTTTCAACGGTTGCCGTGCAAACCACGCTACTGGCCCTTGTCGGGTTGGCCTGAGTCACTTCAAATTCAATCGCAACGCGGGTCAGTGCCAGGGGGTGGCACAGAGGAATCAGGTCGCTTGTTTTCTTGGCCGCCTGAATACCAGCGATGCGGGCAATGCCCAATACATCACCTTTTTTAGCGGTGCCAGTTTCGATGATGGCCAGTGTGGCGGGCAGCATTTCAATGCGCCCGGTGGCAATTGCCACACGATGGGTGCTGGCCTTGCCGGCGACATCGACCATGTGGGCTTGTCCCTGGGCGTCAAAATGGGTAAGTTGGGTCATGGTACAAACTTTACCTGAGCTTGACGCCCCATATCTTCAACCTGAAGCATCATCCCATTTATGTTTTCGATTGCATCGGCTTTCTGGCGCGACCGCCTACGGGCCAGTGGCATCCATCTGGCGTTGAGCCTTTTCGTTGCGGCACTCTCCGCTGTGCTCGTTTTTGGCATCTGGTATCCGTACCCATACCGTGAGATTTCGGGCGGGCGCGAACTATTTTTGCTCGTGGTCACGGTTGATGTCATTCTGGGGCCGCTCATCACGCTGGCCATTTTTGACCATGCCAAGGATTGGCCCGTTTTGCGCCGCGACCTGTTCGTGGTGGCCCTGCTGCAACTGGGCGCGTTGGGGTATGGCTTGTGGACCGTGTTTGTGGCGCGGCCTGTGCACATGGTGTTTGAGTACGACCGGTTTCGTGTGGTCCACGCCATTGAAGTGCCAGAGGCGCTGTTGGACAAGGCGCCGCCCGATGTCGATGCAATGCCTTTGTGGGGCCCCACCTTGCTGTCGCTGCGCCCGTTCCGCGACCCCAATGAAAGGATGGAGGCCACGGTCGCGGCGCTTCAAGGGGTGTCGTTGTCAGCCCGCCCCGACCTGTGGCAGCCCTATGCCAAGGCCCTGCCAGAAGTTCTCAAGGCTGCAAAACCAGTGGCTGCGCTCAAGACCCGTTTTGCCAGCCAGGCACCTGAAATAGACCGTGTTCTCGCACCTGCTGGAGGGTCT
>JANPAZ010000537.1:0-4280 GCA_031430225.1 Rhodoferax sp.
AATGCGCTCCACGGCGCGGGGCGAGAGGATCAACATGCCGTGGCCACCCTCACCGCCCAGCACCTTTTGCCAGGAGTAAGTCACCACGTCGAGCTTGTCCCAGGGCATGTCCATGGCAAACACGGCTGAAGTCGCGTCGCAAATCGTCAACCCCGCGCGGTTGGCGGGAATCCAGTCGCCATTGGGTACCTTCACACCCGAGGTCGTGCCGTTCCATACAAACACCACGTCATTGTCGAAGTTCACCGGGGCAAAGTCGGTGATGTCACCATAGTCGGCCTTGAGCACATTCACGTTGGGCAGCTTGAGCTGCTTGACAATGTCGGTCACCCATCCGGCACTGAATGACTCCCACTCCAGCACATCTACACCGCGCGCACCCAGCATGGACCACATGGCCATTTCGATCGCGCCGGTGTCAGAACCCGGCACCACGGCCACGCGGTAGCCTTCAGGCAGGCCCAGAATGCGCGCCGTTTCAGAACACGCCAGACCCAGCGCCTTTTTACCCAGCGCGGAGCGGTGCGAGCGGCCCAGCGTATCAAGCGTCAAGGCGCTCACGTCATAGCCCGGGCGCTTGGCGCAGGGGCCTGAAGAAAAATTGGGCGATTGCGGGCGGAGGGCGGGTTTGGCAGTAGGTTGCATTGAAATCTGTATCTCAGTTGGGGAGGTCAAAAGAAACTCGAAAGACTCGGTGGAAGGCACCTGGCGCCGATTGATCTGGGCCAGCGAGTCCGGGCAAAAACATTGTATCAACCGGCCTTGCGAGCCCTCCCCGCACCGAGCCGGGAGGACGACTAGAACGGCAGCGTTCCAAAAGCGTCCATCGCGGCCTTGAATAGTTCAATTGCCCCCTTCTCAAACGAGTGGATTGACAGTTTTCAGGGCTTTGAAGCGACCAAAATCCCGGTCTGCGCTCCATAAAGCAGTTACGCCGTTTTCAATGCAAATAGCGGCAATGCGTGCATCGTGAAATTGACCGCCTTGAAGCTTGGCCTTGCGTGTGAGCTCTGACAAAACCCGCCAGTGTTGTGAGCCACCGTGCAGAACATGCGCCTGCGGCGATGCAAGCCAGGCATCGACTTGCACGAGCGCCTGCTCAAAATTGCTGGCGGGGCTGAAGACCTTGGGATTGGTCACAACCGAAAGGAATTCATGCAGGCAACTCACAGGTATCCCCCAAGGTTGACCGCCCTCAGCAAGAGACTTCACACATTCAAACGCCTGCGCGTGAAAGACTGATTCCGCCCGGTGTGCATACACCAGAACGTTGGTATCAACGGCAATCATGGGCAATCACGCAAGTGGCTTGGTAACCCGCCCAATCACGTGTTCGTCCTCAATTTGTTGCCAGCGGCGCGGGTCCGAAATCAAAACAGCTTTGCCTCGCACGCTGGCATCTTTGAGCTTGAAGGCAGGTCTGACCTTGGCTTGAGACTCGGCGAGCACCCGGCGCAAACCCTCTTCCACCAAAGCGCGCATCGTGGTCTGGCTGCGGCTTGCAAGCTCTTTGGCTGAATTGAAAATTGCATCTGACACTTCAATGGTAGTTTTCATATGGGTACCCATAAGATAAAGTATGGGTGAATTGTAATGATTGCAAGGACTCTTTACAGTCTTCCCTGGTGATGCCTTTATGGTGATGCCTTTATGGTGATGCAGATAGCACGTATTTGTCTATCGCGCAGCATATTGGTGCCGCAACTCACGCTTGAGCAACTTGCCGCTGGGGTTCTTGGGCAGGCTGTCGGCAAAGACCACCCGCTTGGGACTTTTGAAGGTGGCCATGTGGGTGGTGCAATGCGCGATCACATCGGCCTCAGCCAGCGTCTGCCCGCTCTTGAGCACGATCACAGCGGTCACGGCCTCCACCCAGCGCGGGTCGGGCAGGCCGATCACCGCCACCTCGCTCACCTGGGGCAGACGGTAAATCATCTCTTCCACCTCGCGGCTGGCCACGTTCTCGCCACCGGTCTTGATCATGTCCTTCTTGCGGTCGACCACGGTGATGAAGCCTTCATCATCAATGGTGGCCAGATCCCCACTGTGAAACCAGTCGCCTTCAAACGAAGCCCGCGTGCGCTCGTCGTCATGAAAGTACCCCAGCATCAAATGGGGTGAACGGTGCACAATCTCACCCACCTCGCCGGGTGGCACATCGCGCATCTGGTCGTCTACCACACGCGTTTCGACATTGAGCACAGCGCGGCCACAGGAGCCGGGCTTGCGCAACTGGTCATCAGGCCCGAGCATGGTGGCCAGCGGGGCAATCTCGGTCTGGCCGTACAGGTTCCATAACCGCACACGAGGCAAGCGCGCCGCCAATTCGCGCAGCACCTCCACCGGCATGATGGACGCACCGTAGTAGCCCTTGGCCAGGCTGGCGATTCTGTTGGCATCCAGCAGCGGCGAGCGCAGCAGTGCAATCCACACTGTGGGCGGTGCGAAAAAACTGGTGATACCGAACTTTTCCATCAGCATCAGCAGGTTGTCGGGCACGGGCTTGGCCGTGATCACGTTGGTACTGCCTACAAAAATGGCCGGACCAAAGAACACATCCAGCTGCGCGCAGTGGTACAGCGGCAGCGCGTGCAGCGCCATGTCGCCTGCCGCAATCTCGGCGTCCACCACGCAGCTCACGTACTGCCACAGCACGGCGTCATGCGTGAGCATTGCGCCCTTGGGCGTTGACTCGGTGCCGCTGGTGTAGACAATCTGCGCCAGGTCATGGCTGGCCAGGGTGATCTCAGGCAAAGCTGCCGTGCAGGCTGCCAGCACATCAAACCGGTGCATGCGCGGTGCCATGTCGCCCGGGTCTTCCGACGGCATCCAGATGAATTCGCGCACCTGCGTGTCCACCGCCGCCGCAGCGCGCGCCAGGTCGGCCAGGCCGCTGTCGGTGGCCAGCGTGCGGGCACCGGCATGGCGCAGGATGTATGCCACCTCATCGGCCTTCAACATGAAGTTGATCGGCACCAGCACCGCGCCCAGGCGCGCCAGTGCAAAACGTAACGCGGCAAACGCATGTGAGTTGCGGGCCAGCACCGCCACCCGTTCGCCTTGAGCCACTCCCATGCCTGACAGCCCCGCCGCCAGGCGAGTCACCAGCGCATCAAATTCAGCGTAGGTCCATTGGGTGTCGCCACAGATGATGGCGGTCTTGGCGGGCAGACGCTGTGCCGTACGGCGCAGCACATCGCCCAGGGTCTGGCGGCGAATGGTCGGGTTCATCGAGGTCTCCATTTTGGTAGACCTCCATTAAATCCGAGAATCCGGCGTGAAACGATCGCTCCTCTGAACCGGACAGCATATCGCTATATTTATGGTAGCAAACTATGCAATCTCTATGTGGGCCACGGGCAAGTTTGGCTCACTACGCCTTCTTTACCGGTTCTTGGTCTTGTAATCCGCAATCGCCTTGAACAAATCGGCGTATTCCTCGCAGGTCTTGTTGCCACAGATCGCTTCAAGCTGCACCAGGTGTTTCTCGGCCTCAGCTGGTTTTTTGTCCGTCAGGTAGGCTTCACCGATGTATTCGTGCGCACCTTTGTGCCTGGGGTCGAGCTTCAGGGCCGTGTTGTAGTGCTCGAATGCCTTGGCCAGGTCGGGCACAGCGCGCTTGCGGTAGGTGTAGCCCAGCAGGTTGTGAACGTCCGCATTGCGTGGCTCGTCCAGCGCGGCCTGGTTCAGTTCAAACAGCGCGCCGCTCCACTCTTTGCCATTGATCAACAGGCGCGCCCTCTTCAACCGCTCGCTGACGGAGGGCCCCTGTGGGGTGTCAGCCGCAAAAGTGGTGGAAGCACCGCCAACAAGGATAGCCAGTCCGATCAGGACACTGACGACATACTTTATGAACATGAACGACTCCTGGTGAAAGCGGTTTGGACACAGGGACTGCCGCAAAGTTTCAACGGCCCTATCTGGTGTAGCTCAAATCGGTGTCAGTTTTGCGACGCTCAAAGCCAGCCACTTCACACCGTGGCGCGGGAAATTCACCTGGGCCCGGGCATCGTCGCCCACGCCTTCAAGCGACAGCAAGGTGCCTTCGCCAAACTTGTTGTGAAAGACTTTCATGTTGACGCTCAGGCCGTGGCCGCCCGGGTCTTTGCGCTGGGGCACGCCAGTGCTGCCACTGGCGGAAGACTCAGAGCCAAAAGACCGATTGGCCCACGTAGAACCTGCGTTTCCAGCTATTGAATGCGTAGCAGACCCAAAACTTGAACCTGTGCCTGATCCAAAGCCTGAACTGTAGGCCTGCTGCTTGGGGGTGATCCATTTCA
>JANPAZ010000538.1:0-2777 GCA_031430225.1 Rhodoferax sp.
TCGCCGTCGACGTCGGCAATTTCGATGATGGACACGTCAAACGTGCCGCCACCCAGGTCATACACGGCGATCTTGCGGTCGCCCTTTTCGTTTTTGTCCAGGCCAAAGGCCAGTGCGGCTGCAGTGGGCTCATTGATGATGCGCTTGACATCCAGACCGGCAATGCGGCCAGCATCTTTGGTGGCCTGGCGCTGGGCGTCGTTGAAGTAGGCGGGCACGGTGATGACCGCGTCGGTCACGGCTTCACCGAGGTAGTCTTCGGCCGTTTTCTTCATTTTGCGCAGCACGTCGGCACTGACCTGCTGGGGCGCCATGCGCTCGCCGCGCACTTCCACCCAGGCGTCGCCGTTGTCGGCAGCGGCAATTTTGTAGGGCATGAGATCGATGTCCTTCTGGACTTCTTTCTCGGAAAACTTGCGGCCAATCAGGCGTTTGACGGCGTACAGCGTGTTGCGGGGGTTGGTCACCGCCTGGCGTTTGGCCGATGCCCCCACCAATACTTCGCCACCTTCCTGGTAGGCGATGATGGACGGCGTGGTGCGCGCGCCCTCAGAGTTCTCGATCACCTTGGGCGTGTTGCCCTCCATGATGGCCACGCAGGAGTTGGTGGTGCCGAGGTCAATGCCAATAATTCTTCCCATGATTCTCTCCAATGATTAGATGTTGTTAACTTGTGGATAACCTGAAAGTTTTCAAGTCGTCAAGGCGTTGGTTTTTTGATTATTTCGGTGCGGACACGGTGACCAAAGCGGGGCGCAACACGCGATCGGCAATGGAGTAGCCTTTTTGCAGTACGCTGACCACCGTATTGGCTTCCAGCTCGGATGGCACGACACTGATGGCCTGGTGCTGGTGCGGGTCAAATTTGGTACCACCGGCAGGGTTGATGGCAATGACCTTGTTGCGCTCCAGCGCGGCTGTGAGCTGGCGCAGCGTGGCTTGGGCGCCCTCGCGGATTTGCTCGTTGGTGGCATCCTTGATGGTCAAACCGGCTTCCAGGCTGTCGGCCACGGGCAGCAGGCTTTCGGCAAAGCTTTCGACCGCAAACTTGCGGGCTTTGGAGATTTCGTCTTCTGCGCGGCGGCGGGCGTTTTCAGCCTCGGCCTTGGCGCGCAGGTACTGGTCGGCCAGTTCGGCGCTTTTGGCTTGCAGGGCAGCGAGTTCGTTTTGGGCCTGATTCACGGCATCGGTTTCGTTGGCGACCTGCGCAGCCACCATTTCTTCGGTGCTCTGGTAGGCGCTAACGTGGGGGCTGGTTGGGCCCTGGTTGGTTTGATTTTGTGTTGGGTCTGACATGGGAAAAGCGGGTTCCAGCGGAAATTTCAATGACTACGGGATCCACATAGGGACAAGCCGTAACAATTCAAGGGGTATTCCAGGCTGTTTTGAGGGTGCCGTTGATCGGCGGACCGGATTGGGTCGGTGGGGCGCTTGGCTGCGCGAAATTAAGGAGGAGCCGAAGGCGGGGGACATGCGCTCGGCCAAGTGCCCCGTCGGCCCGATCCCGCTAAAGGATCGATCGGAAAATTGCAGATCAGCCCGAAACGCCCAGTAACTCGACGTCAAATTTCAAAGTAGCGTTGGGAGGAATCACGCCGCCCGCGCCGCGCGCGCCATAGCCCAGATCCGCAGGAATGATCAACGTGCGTGCGCCGCCGATCTTCATGCCGGCCACGCCTTTGTCCCAGCCGAGAATGACCATGCCTGCGCCCAGTGAAAACACAAACGGGTCACCGCGGTCTTTGCTGGAGTCAAACTTGTTACCTTGGGTGGCATTGTTATAAAGCCAGCCGGTGTAGTGCACGGTGACGCTTTTGCCCTTGGTGGCTTCGGTGCCAGAGCCGACAACGGTGTCTTCATACTGCAGGCCGGACGCGGTGGTGGTCATGTGAAATCCTTGGGTTTGCTATTAAATATATAGCTGACTATGCACGTTCTACGTGGGCCATTGCCACATTTTGTGTGTAACACAGCGCCCCACCTGAGATGGGGCAAGTCAGCCGGGAATGCGGCAAATTATGCCAGCAGACCGCGCCGGGCCAGATCGCGCATCAGTGCCATGACGCCATAGGTCCAGGGCGCTACCTTGTCGCTGGTGTTGACCCGGTTGACCAGCGTGCCCAGGCCGGGTGTGGAAATGCTGACGATGTCGCCAACCCGGTGCGTGAAGCCCTGGCCAGGTTTGATGCTGGCTTGGCCGGGCAAGGCCCGGTCCAGGGTCGGCGCAAACATGGTGCCCAGAAACAGCACAAAGCCATCGGGGTACTGGTGGTTGGGGCCAATCGCCTGGCCCACCAGGTCCAGCGGGTCACGGCTGATTTTGGAGAGCGAGCTGCCGCCAGTCATTACAAAGCCTTCAGGGCCGTCTACCGTGATGGCGAGATCGCAGTGGCGCACATCGTCAATGCTGAAGTGCTGGTCAAACAGGCGAATGAACGGCCCGATGGCGCAAGAGGCGTTATTGTCTTTTGCCTTGCCCAGCAGCAAGGCGCTGCGGCCTTCAAAGTCGCGAAGATTGACGTCGTTGCCAAGGGTAGCGCCCTGCACGGCACCGGTGCTGTTGACCACCAGTACGATTTCGGGCTCGGGGTTGTTCCAGCTGCTGCCGGGGTGAATGCCGACATCGGCGCCCACGCCAACGGCGCTCATGGGTTGCGATTTGGTGAAAATTTCGGCGTCGGGGCCAATGCCCACTTCAAGGTACTGCGACCACATGCCTTTTTCTATCAGCACATCCTTGAGGCGCATCGCCTCGGGGGAGCCGGGCTTGATACTGC
>JANPAZ010000539.1:0-2016 GCA_031430225.1 Rhodoferax sp.
GTGACCCAGTGGAGCGAGAACCCGCTCACATCAAGCGCCCCATGGCATACCGTGATTTCAAATCGCTCATGCGGCATGGTACCGTTGTCATGGGCTGCATTCTTTGCTCCAATAGAACGCAACTTTTTCAGCAAGCCCCGAAGGCCACTATGCCAGTGACGCGCAAAGCAATCGTTTTCGGACTCGCCCTGCTGGCTTTGACCAGCGCGCAGGCCCAAACCCTGCATTTCAAAGTGACGGGGGACTATGAGGCCCGCACCATCATCGCGTACCAGGAAGATGGTGGTCAGGCGACTGTCAAGGACAAGGTGGTACTGGAGTTTGACAAGGACATCAAGACCGGCAAGGTGGGGCCGGTAAAGGTCGTCAACTTCTCATCAACGTCTAACGAGTTTCGCAATGTCGAGAAATCCTGCCCGCCACCCGCGGCCAAAGGCAACTACGAGCACCTGGATGTAGCCAGCGTTACCTATGACGGGTCTGGCACATTTGAAATGAAAGGCACCCGCAGCTTTCCCGAAGTGGCGGTCACCGCCTATTGCCAGGGCAGCTGGGCCAAGAAGACGGTCAAGCCCAAGCAGATACCCGCGTCCGAGTTTGTCGCCATGATTGAAGGCAATGACCCGACCACGTTCACCATCAAACTGGACAACGGCTGGACCTGGACCTATGTGACAACGCGCGCAGGAAAATAAGGGCGATTGGTCCTCGTATTTATTCAATAGTTTGCTATTTAAATAATAGCAATTGCAGGCTGGGAGCAACCCTTGACCAGGTCACCGTCAGATCCATTTGAAGTACACCCAAGCGCTCAACAGGGCACCCACAGACCAAAGCAACCAAGTATCGGAAATGGCGTAGGGGTACACCATCAAGGCGACGCCCACCCAGGTCAAACCGGTTCTCTGTAACCGGCGGCCTCGCCTGAAAACTACATAGCCAACGATTCCAAACAGGATGGAGCCCAGGAAGTAAGCGGGACTCGGCAAAGTCAAACCCAGGGATTGCAGAGAGCTCAGATCATTCATGCGGCATGGTACTCGTCTGGCTGCGAACCGGGTGCCGGATGCCACGCGCCCCAACTACACTTGAAACGGTGAGCACCCCTACTCATCTGCTTCCAGTACATCACACCCCGGTCTCCTACTTCTGGAGCGGTGATGTCATGCGTAGCCGTAGCGTGAGTGATGTCGTGCTGACAGGTACGCTCGATGTCCCGGCGCCCCCTGCAAGGCTGGCGCTTGATTGGGATAGGGAGATCGTTGAGCGCCTGGGACTGGAACCGGGCGATGTCGAGCAACTGCCATTAGCGCGGGCACGCATGCGCTGGCCGGACTACGGCCTCTGCGTGATGGCCGTGTCTGACTGGACACGCTCGCTGGGTCTGGGCGATGTGCTGGTCTGCAGTGAGGTGGCCCTGATGGCCTGCCGTGGTGCGCACTACCACCATGACGGCGCGCAGTATGGCGGCGCGGCCTTTTGCAATCTCTTCCTCAGCGACGACAAAGGGCTGGACCTGCATTTTGCGGCTACCGGGCATCGAATCCCGTTGACCCGAGGCACGGCGGTAATCTTCGATACGGGCCAGCCACATTCCGTGATTCCGCGCCGCAACACTGGCTTCAACGTGGCCGACTTCCCGGCTTGCAGTGATTGCACCCAAGTATTTTTGACCTGGGAGCTGCCCATCGAGAACGCCGCTGTCGCGCAAGCACTTCAGATTGCCTTTGACGTCGCCCCGTCGACCGCGTTGTTACTGAGTGACGAACAAGTCCGGCTGAACGGCGCACAGGTCCGCGTTTGCCCACAGACTGGCCGGTGGCACCCGGTTGACCCAAGCCAATGATTCAAGGCAGGCCCTGGCCCTCAATACTTGATCAAACATGAAAATCCAGACGTCGACAGCCAATGCAAATGCCCACACTCACCAATAAGCTGCACAGCCTGACCCTGCACCGGGTCCGCATCAGCCACAAAACATGCTGGACGTTTGTGAAGTTGCGCACGCAGGATGGG
>JANPAZ010000540.1:0-1686 GCA_031430225.1 Rhodoferax sp.
TCATTGCCTTCCCACTCGGGAAATCTGGTGGAACCCCAGGTTTTTACAACGGCCAGAAAACCGGCGTTATCAGCACCAGCGGCCCGGCCCGCGCCCGTCAAGACTGCCAGCGCCAAACCGGAGTCCGATGACTGGGAAACTTTATGTGCGGCTGCCCGCGCAACCGGGCCTGACATTTGGCGCCCGAGTCGGGGAGTGGACAGGACAGCGCGGGAAAGCGTGGATGAGGGACCGACGCTTTTCAGTTCTAATCCTGCCATGGAAATCCGTCATGTTTGGGTCCCGATCCCGTGGTTAAGATAGGAAACGCCCGGCACCTGGCGGGACAGGCCCTTGCCAGCGCCCTGCTTGAAAGCCGCCAACGCACCTGGGCGCTGGTGAATGATCTCACCCCTGCCCAATGGGTGCCGCCCCGTCAGCGCGGCGTGAACCCGGTGGCTTGGGAGCTTGCGCATCTGGCATGGTTTGCCGAGTTCTGGATCCTGCGTGGCCCGCACCACCGTGACAGGAACGGCTTCGCAGCAGCACAGCACACTCCAAAATTTGCAGGCCCTGACTCGCTTTTTGATTCGTCCCGGTTGGCCCATGCTGCCCGCTGGACCGAGACCCTACCCACGCGTAAGCGGCTTGAGTCCATGCTCCAGCAGCAGCTCGATGCGGTGATTGAAGCCCTTCCTGTTACAGCCGAAGACAATGATGAGTCACTTTACTTTCACCGACTCGCGCTGTTTCACGAAGACATGCACGCCGAAGCCTTATGCTGGATGCGCGCCGCACTGGCTTACCCTGCACCCGTTGGACTGAAGCCCCCTACCGCGCCCGCCAGCATACCGCTTGCGCTTGCCGGTGGCGAACGCATCGCCACATCCGATGCGGTCGGCGGTGGTTTTGCATTTGACAATGAACTGCCCCGACGAAGCCTTCGCGTGGAGAGCTTCGAGATCGACAGCGCCCCGGTGACCGCGGGCGAGTTTGCGCAGTTTGCAGATGCAGGTGGCTATGACCAGGCGCAATTCTGGCCTGGTGCCGCCGGTGCATGGCGCTCGCAATCGGGCTGCGCGCACCCCCAACACTGGCGGCGCAACCCGGGGAGCGATTGGCAAATGCGCTGGTTTGACCAATGGCTGCCGGTGGACCCCATGGCATCCGCACTGCACATCAATGCGTTTGAAGCAGAGGCCTATTGTCTGTGGGCCGGGCGGCGTTTGCCAAGTGCCGCAGAGTGGGAATGCGCCGCACTCACCAACCCTGCATTTCATTGGGGCCACAGCGTTTGGGAGTGGACGGCTGACGCCTTCGCGCCCTACCCTGGCTTCACGCCAGGGCCCTACCAGGAATACTCGGCCCCCTGGTTTGGCGACCACCGTGAATTGCGCGGAGGCGCTTTTGCAACCCACGAACGCATGCACCACCCGCGCTACCGGAACTTCTTTCAGCCGCACAGGTCAGACGTTTTTTGTGGTTTTCGCACCGCCGGTGTAAGAACCTGAAACCCCTGGCGACTAAACGCCGTGCTACCCCACCCACCTCCATGCTGAGTCGTCGACACCTTCTCGCCAGTGGTCTGTATGGCCGTTTATCCGGCCGCTTGGCGGGTGGCCTGAGCGCCGGCCTGCTTGCGGGTTGCACCCTGTCGCCCGATGAAGACCATGCGGGTCCCAACGCCCCGCGCGCCATGCCATTGCC
>JANPAZ010000541.1:0-5351 GCA_031430225.1 Rhodoferax sp.
CAAGAAGCCAGGTGCAAGTGGTACCGTAGCCGACATCGAGATTTAGCCAGAAAACGCAATGATTTATACGTTCTGCACAAAAACTGATCCGGGCCGTGCCAGGGAAAATAACGAAGATTCGGCAGCATATGACGAGCCAACGTATCTGGGCGTGCTTGCGGATGGTATGGGCGGATATAACGCAGGCGAGATTGCCAGTGGCATGGCCACTGCGTTCATCAAGTCTGAAATGGCACGCTGGCTGTCTGAAGTCGGTAAAAATGCCAAAGCCAAAGAGGTCCGGCGTGCGCTGGAAATCTGCGTTGACAATGCCAATCGGTCCATTTTTAACGCGGCCAACTCAAATTCGCAGTATTCAGGCATGGGGACAACGCTGGTTGTGGCCGTGTTTCTTGACTCAAGAGTTCTGATCGGGCACATCGGTGATTCGCGATGTTATCGCCTTAGAAATGGTGAGTTATTGCAGATTACGAAAGACCATTCTTTGTTGCAGGAGCAAATAGACGCTGGGTTGCTGACACTCGAGCAAGCGGCTACTGCCTCGCACAAGAATCTCGTAACACGTGCTTTGGGTGTTGAGGATGCGGTTTTGCTGGAGTTGAACGAACACCAGGTGGAGTCGGGCGATCTTTATTTGCTGTGCTCGGATGGGTTGTCCGATATGGTGGACGATGCCGAAATCGCAAAAATAGTGTGCGCACAAACACCACTGGAGCAGAGGGCGGAGCGCCTCGTCAGTGCGGCAAATGAGCACGGAGGACGTGACAACATCACAGTTTTGATGGTTCAGGCCGACACCGGCGGCGAAAAGCGCGGTTTAATCTCCCGATTGCTGGGAAAATAGCAAGCATCCGGTTTTCGAATTACAAATTTCAGGAATAGGAGTCGGTCATGCCGAAAATGATCGTATCGATCGATGGTGTTGTGATCAAGGAAGTCCAGTTGACCAAGGACCGTACCACCTTGGGTCGACGTCCTTACAACGACATCGTGATTGACAATTTGGCGGTCAGTGGTGAGCACGCGGTATTGCAAATGACCGGCAATGAAGTCTTCTTGGAAGACCTCAACAGCACCAACGGCACCTATGTCAACGGCAAAGCCGCCAAGAAACAATTGCTCCAGAACGGTGACATTGTTGAGGTCGGCAAATACAAGATCAAATTCGTCAACGAAACCGTAGAGCAGGGCTTTGAAAAGACGATGATGGTGCGCCCGGGCAGTATGCCTACAGCACCCAGCGCCGCAGCCTATTCGCCAGGCTCGACTGCCGAAATGGGGTCCACGGCCACCTCAAACGCAGCTATCAAAGTTTTGTCAGGCGCGGCATCGGGCCGCGAAGTGCCGTTGACCAAAGTGGTGACAACAGTTGGCAAACCCGGGGTGGCGGTAGCGGCAATCACCCGGCGCCAACACGGGTATGTCGTCCACCATGTCGAAGGCGCTGGCAATCCCTCCTTGAACGGCGCGCCCATTGGCGCAGATCCGGTGGCTCTCAAAAATGGTGATCTGATCGAACTCGCCGGAACTCAGATGCAATTCGTTCAGACCTGAGCGTCGTCCAACAACTCAGTACGGCATCAGGCGATCAGGATTTAATATTGCGGTTGCTTCATGGGATCAGTTCTGAAACATTGGCCCCGTATAGCCGTTACGCTTTTGCCACTGCTGCTGGCACTTTTACATGCTGTCAGCATTGCACCTGTAGGCGTACTTCAGCGCCTTGACGACATTATTTACGATGCAAGGTTGCGGGCGACCATGCCTCGAACCCTGGACGACAGGGTGGTGATCATAGATCTTGATGAAAAAAGTCTGGCCGAAGTGGGCCGTTGGCCCTGGAGCCGCAACAGGCTGGCCGAGCTCACTGATGAGTTGTTTGATCGCCAGAAAGTGGCGCTGCTCGGGTTCGACGTGGTTTTTGCTGAAGCCGACAACAGCTCTGGCCTGAAACGGCTTACCGAACTGGCGCAGAACGAATTGCGTGACCAAAGCGGCTACGTAGAGCGCCTGATGTCGCTTCAGGCGTCGCTTGATTACGATGCCATTTTTGCAAAGTCCCTGGAAAAGCGGCCGGTTGTTCTGGGGTACTACCTCACGAGCGACCGTGATGGTCGTACGTCAGGCGTGCTGCCCGCGTCGGTGATGACCAAGTCCGATCTCCTGGGCAAACCCATCGGCTTCACCTCTTGGAGCGGGTTCGGGTCCAACATTGCGCAACTTGCCAGTGCAGCGCCTGCTGCCGGACACCTGAATCCCATTGCGGAGAGTGACGGCGTGGTGAGATCGCTGCCCTTGATTGCTGAACACAAAGGCCAGTACTACGAGTCGCTGTCACTGGCCATGTTCAGGATATTGGCGGGCTCACCGACGGTCGTCCCCGGCTTCCCGAAGGACCGATTCCTGTCACGAAGTTATCAGGGCCTGGAAAGCATCCAGCTCAAGCTGGGCAATAACAAATCGCTGTCCATTCCGGTGGATGACAGAGTTGCCACGCTGGTGCCATACCGTGGTTTTGGCGGCCCCAAAAGTGGCTCCTACCGGTACATTTCGGCGGCTGACGTCCTGTCCAAGAGTCTGCCGCCCAATTCTCTAAAAGACAAAATTATTCTTGTCGGCACAACGGCTCCGGGCCTGCAGGATTTACGGGTGACACCTGTGGGTGAAACCTACCCAGGCGTCGAAGCGCACGCCAATGTCATTTCCGGGCTCCTGGACGGGAAAATCCTGGTAAAACCCGATTATGCGGTTGGTTACGAGGTGGTTCTGCTGGTTGTGGCCGGCCTCATTTTGACGTTTGCGCTGCCCGTTCTTTCTGCGCCGCGGGCCGTGATTTTGAGCGCCAGCGTCATCGTCGTGCTGGTTGCCCTGAACCTGTGGATGTATCTGGACTTTGGTTTGGTGCTTCCGCTGGCTTCGGCATTGTCGATGGCTGTCACGGCGTTTGCGCTCAACATGAGCTACGGGTATTTTGTAGAGAGTCGCTCCAAGCGTGAACTCGCCAATCTCTTTGGGACCTACGTGCCCCCCGAGCTGGTGGACGAAATGGTCAAAGACCCCGACAGCTACAGCATGAAAGCTGCGAACAAAGAGCTGACAGTCATGTTCTGCGATATGCGCGGGTTCACAAAGATGTCCGAAAAAATGGAGCCTATTCAGCTTCAGGAACTCTTGAACAGTGTTTTCTCCCGGCTGACCAGCTTGATCCGCGCCAACCGAGGGACTATCGATAAATACATGGGCGATTGCGTCATGGCTTTTTGGGGCGCGCCGGTTGAAACCCCTGAGCATGCACACCTCGCCGTCAAGGCGGCCATGGAAATGTCGGTCGCCATTAAAACAATTAACGAAGAGCATCGCGCCAAAGGCCTGCCGGAGATCGGCATTGGGATCGGGCTGAATACGGGAAGCATGTGTGTGGGAGACATGGGGTCCAATATCCGGCGCAGCTACACGGTCATTGGCGATGCAGTGAATCTTGGCTCCCGCCTGGAGGGGCTCTCAAAAGCCTATGGCGTTGATATGGTTGTGAGCGAATCCACTCGCAAGCTGGCCCCTGACTTTGTCTGGCAGGAGCTTGATAAAGTCCGTGTCAAAGGCAAGGAAAAGGCGGTTTCTATTTACTATCCGGTTGCGCCTGCGGGGCAATTGGTAGCAGAAAGCCAGTCTGAATTGAAGGCATGGGCTGCGTTCATCAGAGCCTACAGAGCACAGGACTGGGATCAGTCAGATGTGCTTATGCTCAACCTCCTGCGTGGAAATGCAAAAAAATACCTTTACCAAATCTACTCAGAGCGTGTAGCCTCCATGCGAATGCTCCCATTTGATCCAGAATGGGACGGCGCAACCAATTTTGAAACCAAGTGAGGAGCCGCAATGAAGGTACGTGTGCTGGGCTGCTCGGGCGCAATCGCCAAAGACTGCAGAACAACGTCATTCCTGATTGATGAAGATGTGCTCATCGATGCAGGCACGGGCGTGGGCGATTTGACCCTGGATGAAATGCGCAGCATCAACCACGTATTTCTCACCCATTCACATCTGGACCATGTTGCTGCGCTGCCCCTGATGGTGGATGCCATCGCTGCCCGCCGCACGTCGCCAGTGCAGATCCACGCGTTGGCGGGAACGATAGCCGCCCTAAAGGCGCACATATTCAATGACGTCATCTGGCCGGACTTCAGCCGTATTCCAACGCCGGAGTTACCGTTTATCTCATTTCATGAAATCCGCACGGGCCAGGCAATTCAGCTCCGGGGCAAACTTATTGAGGTCTTGCCTGCCGTACATACGGTGCCCGCCTGTGGCTATGCCGTTACGGCCGGAAACGGCTGCTGGGTGTTTACAGGTGATACCGAGCGCAACCCGGCGTTCTGGAAACGCCTGAACGAGCTGAACGTGGTGATGCTGGTGATTGAAACCGCATTCAGCAATCGCGAAAAAGAACTTGCAAAGTTAAGCTTGCACCTCTCGCCTGTCGTGCTTGCCAATGAACTTGACTTTATCTCGCGCGACAAAAAATACCCTATTTACATCACACACACAAAGCCTGCAGAAACGGCGCTCATCATGGCGGAAATCCAGAAGTTTGATGAGACTGCCATCAACGGCCCCAATGTGACCCACGACATCCGGTGGCTGCGTGCGGGCCAGGAGTTTGAACTATGAGTGCCGTCCTGAAGCCAAGTGGAGTTGAAAAACCGGGCGACAAAGGATTTTCAGACTCTCAAAAACAGCCGCTTGAAAAGCGCGGCATGACTTTTGAAGCCATCTTTTACAAGCAGCTTCAGCAAGTTACGGCGCGCATCCACGAAACTGACAATGTTGAGCAGATCATGCTTGAGGCCAGTGCAGACATCTGCAAGCTCTTCAATGCTGACCGCCTTACCTTGTACGCGGTCAATGAAGACCGCACAGCTATCGTGTCAAAGGTAAAAACCGGCCTCAATAGCAGCCGCGAGCTGAAGCTCCCCATCACCCCGCAGAGCATTGCGGGCTATGTCGCCTACAGCCGCAAGCTGCTCAATCTCACAGACGTGTACGACGACGACGCGCTCAAGCAGATTCACCCAGCTCTGACCTTTCTCAAAGAGGTTGACAAGCGGTCGGGCTACCGTACCCGTGAAATGCTGGTGGCGCCCATCCTTGAAGGTGACATGCTCCACGGCGTGCTTCAGGTGATCAACAACAAGGGAAACCAGCCCTTTGGAGAGCTGGAGGTCGAAGGCGTCTCCCAGCTTTGCAAAACCTTGGGCACGGCAATTCGCCAGCGCGTTCAAAAGGCGGAAGACAGCCAGAGGAAAGTTGTCACCAAATACGACGGCCTCATTGCCGACGCTGTCATGACAACG
>JANPAZ010000542.1:0-2115 GCA_031430225.1 Rhodoferax sp.
ATGGAGCAGAGTACGCAATATCTACGAGGGCAATAGTCCAAATTGACAGATAAAGGGCATAAAACAGCAGAATCAGGGGCACATCCAGCCGCCCCAGCGTGATGGCCGATGTCTTCATGCCGATCTTCAGGTCGTCATCCCGGTCCACCATGGCGTATTCGGTGTCGTAGGCCAGCACCCAAAACAGGTTGCCCAGCAGAAGCAGCCAGGCCAACCCAGGCACGCTGGATTGCAATGCCGAAAGGCTGAACGAATCTCCTCCTTGCACGGCGGAGAAGGCCATGGGGATGCCAAAGCTGAACGCAACGCCCAGCACCGCCTGTGGCATCGCAAAAAAACGCTTGGCAAACGGGTAGATGACTGCCACGGCCAGCGCCGCAAACGACCAGGCGATGGTTGTGGCGTTGGTCGTCAACACCAGGCCAAACGCCAGCACGGCCAGCACGGCGCCCAGGCGCAAGGCCTCTTTGACCGACAGGGCGCCACGCGTGACCGGGCGCTGCGCAGTTCGCTTCACGTGCTTGTCAAAATCGCGGTCAGCCACGTCGTTCAGGCAGCAACCCGCGCTGCGCATCAAAATTGTGCCCAGGGTGAAGACCGTCAATAAATGCCAGCCCGGGAAACCCTTGGCCGCCACCCACAACGCGCTCAGCGTGGGCCACAGCAGCAGCAACCAGCCCGCGGGACGATCCCAGCGGATGAGCTGCAGGTAGAGTTTGAATTTCACAGAACAGCGCGTAAAGAATGGGGAGCGGGAGCTGGTATCAACCCAACCAGGCAGCGGTTTGGGCGCACTAAGACAGGCGCTTCACGCCCGGCAGCTCGCAGCCATAAATCGCGTTGCGCAGTGCGGCAATGGCCTCGTAGCGGGTAAAGCTGCGCCGCCAGGCCAGCACCACGCGGCGCATGGGAGGGTCACCTTCGAAAGGCAGGTATTTCACGTAGGCATCTTCATCGCGCTTGCGCTGCGGCTTGATTGCCAGTGCTTCTTTGGGAATGCTCAAACGCGGCACCAGCGTGACGCCCATGCCCGCCGCCACCATATGCTTGATGGTCTCCAGCGACGAGCCTTCAAAGCTTTTGCGAATGCCTTCGGCGTTGCTGGAGAAACGTGCGAATTCGGGGCAGACCTCCAGCACGTGATCGCGGAAACAGTGGCCTGAGCCCAGCAGCAGCATGGTCTCTTTTTTGAGCTCTTCGGTGGTGACGGTAGCGTGTGTGGCCAGCGGATGGTTGGTGGGCACAGCCGCGTAAAACGGCTCGTCATAGAGCGGCGCCAGGGCCAGCCCGGTGTCTGGAAACGGTTCGGCCAGAATGGCGCAGTCAATCTCGCCGGTGCGCAGCATTTCCAGCAACTTCACCGTGAAGTTCTCTTGCAGCATCAGCGGCATTTGCGGCGTGTGGGTGATCATCTGGCGCACCAGATCTGGCAGCAAATACGGGCCAATGGTGTAGATCACGCCTAATTTAAGCGGCCCGGCCAGCGGGTCTTTGCCGCGCTTGGCGATTTCCTTGATGTTGGCGGCCTGCTCCAGCACGCTTTGCGCCTGGCGCACGATTTCTTCGCCCAGCGGTGTCACAGTGACCTCGTTGGCGCTGCGCTCAAATAACTTGAGGTCCAGCTCTTCTTCGAGCTTCTTCACCGCCACCGACAGCGTGGGCTGCGACACATAGCAGGCATCGGCCGCCTTGCCAAAGTGGCGTTCGCGGGCAACGGCGACGATGTATTTGAGTTCGGTCAGGGTCATGGCGCTATTGTCCTACCAGAGCTGGGTCGACCTGCCAACATCGATCTTGCCCCCATGACACAATTGGTTTTCAGCGCCTCTACACAGAGCGCTGCCCCTCTCTTAACCTTGAAAGTTGCCCGCGTGAGCCTGCTCTTCACCCCATTTTCGCTGTCGTCCCCCCAGGGCGGCTTGGCGCTTGCCAACCGCATCGTGGTTGCGCCCATGTGCCAGTACTTGGCTCAAAACGGCGAGGCCACCGACTGGCATCTGGCCCACTGGACCAGCCTGCTCAACAGTGGTGCCGGCATGTTGACCATTGAAGCCACGGGTGTCACAGAAACCGGGCGCATCACACACGGTTGCCTGGGCCTGTGGGACGACCGCA
>JANPAZ010000543.1:0-4615 GCA_031430225.1 Rhodoferax sp.
GAGGTCACTCACGATCTGGGGTGCAGCCTTGTAGGGCACATGCACCATGTCGATGCGGGCCTGCTGCCGCAAGGATTCCATCGCCACATGAAGCAGATTGCCAACACCGGGGCTGGCGTAGTTGAGCTTGCCGGGATTTGCGCGTGCGTAGCGAAGGAGTTCGGCAACATTGCTGACCGGCAAGTCCGGGCGGGCGGCAAGAATCAGCGGCGTGACGTTGATCAGGCCCACAGGAATAAGGTCCTTGAGCGCATCGTATTTGACGGTGTCAGGCGTCACCAGGGGTGCGATCACGATGGTGCTGTCGGGTGCCACCAGCAAGGTATAGCCGTCAGGCGATGCACGCACTGCCTTGGTCGTGCCCACAACTCCACCAGCACCCGCCACGTTATCCATCACTACTGCTTGGCCCAGCCGCTCCGCCAGCTTGTTCGCGACCAGGCGCGCTGCAAAGTCCACCGCACCACCGGCAGGGAACGGAACCACCATCGAGATGGGTTTTGCAGAAGGCCAGGCTACAGGAGACTGCGCGAAAGCCAGCCCAGCTGATGTGACCACACCCATCGCAACCCACAGATTGAGAAAAATCTTGCGCATGATCAAATGTCCTTGATGAGTTGAAAAAATGCTGCCGTCGATCAAACCGCTTTCCCGGCCAGCGCTGCGGGCAGTGTGGATCCGGGCTGGCTATCAATACTGCAATTTTTAAGCCAGCCGGGGCGCTGGCCGTGGAAGCCGCTTCGCAGCGCATGCCCGCACTTGCAACCGCGCTGTTCAGGCAGGTGGCGCACGGCCTCGATCAAGGCCTGCTCTATCCGGTCATGCAGGCCATCAGCGTAGTACTGGTCGTTCATGCTGCCTGGCCCGACATGGATCACAGCGGGTGCCATGCCGGCACCGTAGTTGATCACAGGGGCAATGGATGCAAAACACATCTCGGCCTCGCGCGCAAAGACCACCTCAGGCACCATCGGCGTCCCAACGATGTCGGCACCGTCGCGCTGCAGTGCACGGATTTCAGAAGGCGTCTCAAAGCGCGGCCCTTCGGTGCAGGCAAACACACCCCGGTCGAGTACCCGGTCCGGCATGCTGGCTGTGGCTGCCAGCAGGGTTTGGCGTACTTCGGGACAGAATGGCTCGGTCATGTCAACACGGACCCAACACTCCGACTCGTCAAACAATGAGAGCGGTCGCCCTTTGGTGCGGTCCAGGAAATCGTGCGAAATAACAATGTCACCCGGGCGTACCACCGGGTTGACCGACCCAATGGCGTTTTGCGAGATGATCCGCTGCACACCCAGTTCACGCAGCGCCCAGAGGTTGGCGCGGTAGTTGATCTTGTGACTGGGGATGGTCAGCTTTGGGCCGTAGCGCAACACCACCGCTGCTTCACGCCCACCGATGCGGCCAGTCAAAACAGGCGCGGTGCCCCACGGCGTGGCCACTTGCTGTTCGCGGCGATCCTCCAGCAGCCGGGTGGACGCGGCGCTTGAAATCAGGCCAACGGGCGCGCGTGCTGTCTTTGACTCTGTCATGGTATTCATTGTTTCAGTGGTTCATTGAAGGGTATTGACAAGGGCCTGGCCATGGCGACGGATGCGTGCCCGAATTTCATGCTCGTCGATCCGGGTGAATTGCCCCTGCTCATAAATTATTTCGCCGTGCACCATCACGGCGTGGATATGCTGGGGGCCGGCGGCGAACACCAGGTCGGACAGCACGCGCTCGGGCGTTAAACCTAACGGGTGCTCCAGGTCCAGAATCACCAGGTCCGCTTCCTTGCCCGGCTCCAGGCTGCCGATATCGGCCTGCCATCCCAAGACCTGCGCGCCTTCGCGTGTCGCCATGGCCAGCGCATCCCGGGCCGACATGGCGTGGCCGTCCAGCCGGTGGACGCGTTGCAGAAGGACGGCAAACTTCATTTCCTGGAACAGGTTCAGCGCGTTGTTGCTTAGCATGCTGTCGGTGCCCAGGCCCACTGGCACGCCGCGCGCGCGCAGTGCCTCGACAGGTGCCACGCCACTCGCCAGCTTGGCATTGCTGATGGGGTTGTGCGATACGGTGGCGCCCGTGGCGGCCAGCAATTCGATCTCGCCCTCATCAAGCCACACGCAGTGCGCGAGGATGGTATGGGCGTCCAGCAGCCCCAGGTGGTGCAAATGCTCGATGGGGCGGCGGCCATGTCGGGTTTTTACGATCTCCACTTCCTCGCGGCTTTCGGCCGCGTGAATCACGAACGGCAAGCCAAGACGGTCTGCCGCCTGTTTGACCTCAACCAGCAACTCCGGAGTGCAGCTGTATGGCGAATGGGCGCCAAGGTAAAAGCGGCAAAGGGTGTCCCCATTTCGCTCGGCCATTGCCGCCTGGGTCTCTTCCAGGGCCGCAGGCCAATTGGGTCGGCCAGTCGCGCGCAGCGTGGGCGAATTCGCGAGCGCACCCCCAAGAGAACGCATGCCGACCTCTGCTGCCACAGACGAGAAAAGTCCGGCGCCATAGCGCGTGCAGTCGCAGGCGGTAGTCACGCCGCTACGCACCATCTCAAGCACCGCCTGGTAACAACCCCAGCGGTTGTCTTCTAGGGTAAGCGTGGAGGTGTGCGGTGCCAGCGATTTCGCCCATTCGAACAGGTTGCCGGTATCACAGCAACCACGATGCAGGCTCAAGCCGCCGTGTGTATGCGTGTTGACCAGCCCCGGCATGACGACGCGGCCACCCAGATCGACCACCTTTGCATCTGGCGCGTCAGGGCGCCGGGATTCATCGCCGACCCAGCGAAGACGGCCTCGTGAAATAAGTAGCGCCCCATTGGCAAAGCAGGTGTGACTGGCGTCGCCGGTGTAGACAAAAGCGTTTCGTAGCAGGGTGTCCATCGTTCTGAGATTATTGAGGGCACGCGGTTGAATGGCAATGGCCGGCCCGGCCAACCAGGCCGCTCAATGCTGCATTTACATAAATATGGCTGCTAAAAGCACGCCTGACCCGGCTTGTGTTGTACATCGGGTGGCAAAAAATCTAAAGCGCAGGCAGCACAGCCTTCAAAAACTGCCCAATATCCGCAATCTCCTTCGGATGCACGCTGTGTGGCATCGGGTAGGTGTGCCATTGCACTTTGTAGCCCAGCCCAGCAAGGGCATCACGCGAGGCCTCGGCGCGGCTCAGGACGACCATGGGGTCTGCCGTGCCGTGGCCCATAAAAAGGGGGACGTCCTGGTTGGCAGCGCTGCGCTCTGCTGCCACGGTGCCGGCCAGCGGCAGATACCCTGACAGCGCAATGATGCCGGCCAGCCGCGCACTGTGGCGCAGACCGGTGTGTAGCACCATGGCACAGCCTTGCGAGAAACCGGCCAGCACAATGCGGCTGGCCGGGATGCCGCGCGCCACTTCATTGGCAATCAGCGCTTCAATGGCGTTGGCCGACATGTGGATGCCTGCAGCATCTTCACGGCGCACCAGATCAGTCCCCAGAATGTCGTACCAGGCGGGCATCACATAGCCGTTGTTCATGCTCACGGGGATGCTGGGCGCGTGCGGAAAGATGAAGCGAATCGGTGCGCAGCCAGACAAGTCCAGCTCGGGCACCAGGCCTGCGAAGTCGTTGCCGTCAGCGCCCAGGCCATGCAGCCAGATCACGGCGGCGGTGGGGTTGGGCGCGCTTTCCATCTCAATGCGGGGCAGAAGTGAAGTCATGGGATTTGAAGGGGCTGAAGAAAAAAAGGAAGCAAGCGGGTAAATAGTCACAAATAGTGACGCCAATGTGGCTTGTGGCTGTGCCGTGAATATAACAACTGCCATGCATAGTGCTGGAGAACCCTAGAATTCCTGCAAGTGGATTGCTTGCGAACTGTTTTCTTGCCCACTGTTTGTTGATGAATCGACCTTTCTCTTTGACGCCTCTTTTTTCTCGTGTGCTGCAACGGCTCTGCGTGGGGCTGCTGTTTGCGGGGGCTGCGTTGGCCCATGCGCAGGCTGGCAACGCCAAGGGCGTGCAACTGGTGCAGCGCATAGACGACGTGTTGATTGGGGTGGACCCCATTTCACTGGCTGTCATTGACAACCGATACGTGACAGGGGTTTTTGTGCGGGTGAATGCCGAAGTGGCAAGTACCAGCCCCGCGCCGCCCCTGGGCTACAGCCATTTTCTGGCAGACTGCCACAGCCCGATGCGCTTTATGGTGATCTCAACCGCAGCCACGCCGTTTGACCTGACACCACAGGGCTCCTCGTTTCGTGCCCGCTACGACGCAGCGCGCGCGGCTTTAAATGGCTTGGCATTTACGCCGGTCGGCATGCTTGACGCGAGCCGCGCTGTTGCCACGTTTGCCTGCAAGGCGAGCTTGAGTCCAGCACGTGTGGCGCAGACTGCCCGGGATCTTTTTGTCCATGGCGGCCCGCCAGACCTGCGTTCTGCCTTGTGCGATTTGCGGCCCGACGGTGCGCTTGAAGCGCGCGAAGATGTCGAGGTGCGGTTCAGCGACTCTGAAAAGGTGGTGGCCGTGCAGCAGCAGTGGATGTCTTCAGGCAAGGTGACCGACGCCGAAATCAGCTTTGGCAGAGGCCCAGCGCGCTGGCGGATCGACCGCAACACCGCCGAGGCCAGCCTGGTCACGCCCGAGGG
>JANPAZ010000544.1:0-6364 GCA_031430225.1 Rhodoferax sp.
CTGGAGGCAATGTAGCCCGGCGCCACCGCGTTGACGCGCACGCCGCTGTGTGCCCACTCCACAGCCGCCGTCTCGGTAAAGCTGACCATGCCCGCACGTGCCGCACCGCTGTGACCCATGCCGGGCATGGAGCCCCACATATCGGCCACGATGTTGACGATGGCACCACCGTATTTGCTCATGCACTGTACGTAGCATTCACGCGCCATCAAAAACCCGCCTGTGAGGTTGGTGTTGACCACCGCTTCCCAGCCCTTTGCGCTGATGGACTCCAGCGGTGTGACGTACTGGCCACCCGCGTTATTGACCAACCCATCAATACGGCCATGCGCTGCGATGATGGCCGCAATGGTCTGCTTCACCGTGTCCTCCTGCCGAATGTCGCACACATGCGAACTCACGGAGCCACCGTCCTGAGTGATCTCGTCCAGCACGGTTTGCAATTTCTCGGGTTTGCGCCCGATCAGCACCACGTGGGCCCCCAACGCGCTCAGTTCATGGGCGACGCAACGCCCAATGCCGGAGCCCCCACCTGTCACGACCATCACCTTGCCCGCCATCAATCCGGGGGTGAACACTGAACCATACTTCTTCATTGACGCTCCTGAATAAACAAACCCATGGCGGCATCGGTCAAATCGTCGAGCGAAGCCGTTTTTTTTCTGTCAAACCACTGTACAGACCAGTTGAGGGCACCAAAAATCATCATGCGCGCCAGCCCGGGCGAGCCACCAATGCGCCCACTGGCGTGCAGCACCTCGAGCACAGGCAGCCAGGCTGCCTCGTAATCGGTTTGAAGTTTGGCCAGTGCGCTGCGCTGGCGAACCCCAAGGGACCGCGCCTCATACAGCATGACCGGAATGAAGTCATTGCCTGGCCCCAGCAACACATCAAAATGGGCCCGCACCAGCAGGCGCATCTGAATCAGTGGCTCGTTAGGCTTGTGATCAGCCGCAATTTGAATCGCGAGGCCCTGACGCTCCAGTGCCGAGCGCATGCCCTCTTCCATCACCGCGTAAAGCAGTGCGTTTTTGCTCTTGAAATGGTAAAACGGCGAGCCACTGTGCATACCCACCGCGGCAGCTATGTCACGAGTGGTGGTCGCCCCATAGCCCTTGCGGCGAAACAACTTGGCCGCGCCTTGCAGTAACTGGTGGCGACGGTTGCCATCATCCCGCTCGTCGATTGTCTTGCGCGGACGCCCTCTGGGCCGCTTGTCCGGCGCAAGCGTATCGCCTTTGACAGTGTGATCCGTAGCAATGCCAAGTGCCATGCAACCAACGATACCAAAATCAGGTATTTTTAGCAAGCGTTTGCTTGGTAAAAATACAGGTCAGGATTCGACAGTATCGAAGCCGGAATGCTTTCCTATGTGCGTTGGCGTACAGACAACAAACTGGGGAATCCCGAGAATCTAACATGCCAAAAACCGTAGAACTCGCGAACCGACATGAAGAAGCTGCCAAAGCCGAGGGAATCACGGAAGTCAGGCGGCAGGAATCACTGCTGAAAACCGGGGCCTTGCAAAACGCAATCCTCAACAGCGCCAACTTTTCCAGTATTGCCACCGACGAAAAGGGCGTGATACAGATCTTCAACGTGGGGGCCGAGCGAATGCTGGGTTACGCCGCGGCAGACGTGATGAACAAAATCACGCCAGCGGACATTTCAGACCCTCAAGAGGTCATTGCCCGAGCCAAGAGCCTGAGTGTTGAGTTGGGCACGCCAATCACCCCCGGGTTCGAAGCCCTGGTGTTCAAGGCCTCGCGTGGCATTGAAGACATTTACGAGTTGACCTACATCCGCCAGGACGGCAGCCGGTTTCCGGCCATTGTGTCAGTCACCGCCTTGCGCGATGACCAGAGCCTGATCATTGGCTATTTGTTGATTGGCACCGACAACACCGCCCGCAAACGGGTGGAGGAAGAGCAGAAGAAACTGGACCAGCGCTTGCGCGACCAGCAGTTCTACACCCGCTCCTTGATCGAATCCAACATTGACGCGTTGATGACCACCGACCCATGGGGCATCATCTCGGACGTCAACAAACAGATGGAAGCTCTCACCGGGTGCACGCGGGATGAGCTGATTGGTGCTCCGTTCAAAAACTACTTCACCGACCCCGAACGCGCTGAGGCCGGTATCAAACGCGTGTTGGGCGAAAACAAGGTCACCAACTACGAGTTGACGGCGCGCGCGCGCGACGGCCGGGAAACCGTGGTGTCTTACAACGCCACGACGTTTTACGACCGCGACCGCACTTTGCAGGGCGTGTTTGCCGCGGCGCGCGACATCACCGAGCGCAAACTCCTGGACCAGGTGCTCCAGGAGAACAACGTCGAGTTGCAAAACGCCATGTCCGCCGCCGAGAAGGCGAACCTGGCCAAGTCGGACTTCCTCTCCAGCATGAGCCACGAGTTGCGCACGCCGCTCAGTGCGATTCTGGGGTTTGCACAACTGATCGAGTCGGGCTCACCCGAACCCACGCCATCCCAAAAACGCAGTGTTGACCAGATCTTGCTGGCGGGCTGGTATTTGCTTAAACTAATCAACGAAATTCTGGATCTGGCGCTGATTGAATCGGGAAAGCTGTCGCTTTCGCCTGAGCCGGTATCTTTGGTCGAAGTCATGCAAGAGTGCGAAGCCATGATCGGTCCACAGGCACACAAGCGGGGAATCACCGTGAGTTTCCCGACATTTGACACACCTTGCTTTGTCAGAGCCGATCGCACCCGGGTCAAGCAGATTTTCATCAATCTGCTGTCGAACGCCATCAAGTACAACCGGCCAGGCGGCACAGTGATGGTGAGTGTTCAAGACGGTACCGAACAACGCATACGCTTCATTGTGGAGGACACCGGCGAGGGCCTGACCCCAGACGAGATCGCCCAGCTCTTCCAACCTTTCAACCGCCTGGGCCAGAAGGCCAACTCCGAAGAAGGCACCGGAATTGGCCTGGTCATGACCAAGCGGCTTGTCGAGTTAATGGGCGGTGCCATAGGTGTCGAAAGCACGGTAGGCCAGGGCAGTCGCTTTTGGTTTGAATTGAATTTGACCAACGAACGGAAACAGACCGCCATCGCTGACCAAAGCAGTCCCGCGAATGAGCCCACCATTACGAATTACATCGATGCAACACGGCGCACTCTGCTGTACGTGGAAGACAACCCCGCCAACCTGATGCTGGTGGAAGACCTGATGGCACGCCGCCCGGACATTCGCCTCCTGACCGCACGCGACGGCATCAGTGGCATTGAGCTCGCGCGGGCCGCACATCCTGACGTGATTCTTATGGACATCAACCTGCCTGGCATCAGCGGCATCAAGGCCATGCGAATACTGGCGAATGACCCGGGCACGGCGAGTATTCCGGTGATTGCACTGAGCGCCAATGCCATGCCCCACGATATAGAGCGGGGGCTGGATGCGGGATTCTTCCGCTACCTCACAAAACCCATCAAGATTGCTGAGTTCATTGACACGCTGGACGAGGCGCTCACGCTTTCGACAGCGCAAATCCCCCATCCAACCAAAGAGGAGACAGTGTGATGCTCACCGAAACGGACATTTTCAATGCGCGCATTCTGATCGTTGACGACCAGCCTGCCAATGTGCAATTGCTCGAACAATTGTTGTCAGACACCGGCTACACGCGCTTCGTCTCCACGACAAATCCACGCGATGTGTGCGCCCTGCATGGCAAGGACCCCTTTGACCTCATTTTGCTTGACTTGAAGATGCCGGGTATGGATGGCTTTGAAGTGATGGAAGGCCTCAAAGCCCTTAATCCCGACATGTACCTGTCGGTGATTGTGCTGACTGCCGAGCCAGCCCATAAGCTGAAAGCGCTGCAGGCCGGCGCAAAAGACTTCATCAGCAAGCCGTTTGACCTGGTCGAGGTCAAGACGCGCATCTACAACATGCTCGAAGTAAGGCTGCTCTACAAGCAGCTTGAAGAACACAACCGGACACTTGAAAAGACAGTGCAAGCGCGCACGGTGGAACTCACCGCCAGTGAGTTGCGGTTTCGCAGTCTGACCGAACTGGCGTCCGACTGGTATTGGGAGCAAAACATCACGGGCGATTTCACCACCGTTTCCGGCCCGGTTTTCGAGATGCTGGGCATTCAGGTCAGCCACTTTTTGGGTGCCCAGGATAACGACATGGAGGTCGCCGGAAAGTCCGGGTGGAACGAAGAGGAACGCAAGGTCTTGCAGGGCAAAATTGCGTCTCGAGAGCCATTTCTTGACTTTGAGTTCACCCGCACCAATGGCGACGATTCAATCCAGAACTACCGCGTCAGCGGCGAGCCCATGTTTGACATCACCGGCCGGTTTACCGGTTACCGGGGGATTGGCGCAGAGATTTTCACGGGCCAACCTGCGGGCCGTGCCAAGCAACTGACTGATCAGGTCACTGCCTGAAGTGCACCTGCAACTGTGGTGACACTCTGCCCACCCAACAAGTCATCAATGGGGGCAGGACGGTGCAAGAGGTAACCCTGCACAAAATCGACACCAATCTCTTGCAAACGCCGCAGGACGGCCGGGTTGTCCACGAACTCAGCGACTGATTTGACGCCAATGACCCGGGCGACGTCCACGAAGCAGCGCACGGCCGCGTCGTCCAGAGGGTCCACCACCACGTCGCGAATGAACTGCCCGTCAATCTTCAGGTAATCGACCTTCAGTGACTTCAGATACCCGAACGAAGATGCTCCGGCACCAAAGTCATCAAGGGCCACACGGACGCCAACCGCTTTAACCTGCTCAATGAACAAGCCCGCATCAGCCAGGTTGGTGACTGCCGCAGTCTCGGTGATTTCCAAACACAAACGTTCACAAATATCGGCCCCGGCCTGGGCCAAAAGGTCGTTGGCCCACCTGTGAAATGCCCGGTCTCCCACCGACTGGCCCGACAGATTGACGCTGAGGTTGGATACTGCGCCGAGTGAAGGCAACTCTTTCATCCAGGCAATGGAATTTTGAAGCACCCAGCGGTCAATCCGCGACGCGAAATGGAATCGCTCTGCCGCCGGCATAAAAGCCCCAGGCAAAATCAGGGAACCATCTTCGTCGAGCATCCGCAACAGGACCTCGGCATGGATTGCGTCGTCATCGCCGGAAAGCGACTCAATCCGCTGTGCAAACAGCACAAACCGGTTTTCATCCAGCGCTTGCTCGATGCGCGTGGTCCATTGCATTTCCCCATGCCGCGCACGCATCGCAGCATCCGTGTCAAACCAGGCATGTACCCGATTGCGCCCCGCCTCTTTGGCCGCATAACAGGAGGTGTCGGCTGCCTGCAAAATCGCCTCGGGTGAAGGCCAGTGGTCATCCACGGTGACCAGACCAATGCTGGTGCCAATGCGGAAGCGCCGGCCGTCGTGAATAAACCGGAAGTCGTCCATGCGTGCACAAATCTGCTCGGCCACCCGTTGCGCCTGGGCCGCCTGACAATGCTCAAGGATCACCGCAAACTCGTCGCCCCCCAGCCGGGCCACGGTGTCGCGGTCGCGCACCGCCATCAACAAAAGTTTCGACACCTGCTGCAAAAGCTCATCACCCACCGCATGGCCGCAGGCATCATTGACCAGTTTGAACTGATCCAGGTCGATGTACAAAAGCGCGTGAACACTTTTGTCGTCCAACGCCTTGTTCAGCGTTCGGCGCAAGCGGGTTTCAAACTCGGCCCGGTTGACCAGCCCGGTTAGCGCATCGTGTGTTGCACGATAGGTCATTTCGCCGGACAGACGCCGCTGCTCGGTCACGTCGTGAAACACCAGCACGGCGCCCAACACCTCGCCGGCTGCATTGCGGATAGGAGCTGCCGAATCTTCAACGCCAAACTCAACGCCATTCCTTGACACCAGCAGTGTGTGCTGGGCCAGGCCCACCACTTTGCCCAGGGCCAGGCAGTTGGTCACCGGGCTCTCGGCCAAGGCGCGGGTTTCTTCGTTCACGATATGGAAGACCTGCGCCAATAAACGCCCCTTGGCCTCGTCGTTGCACCAACCGGTCATGCGTTCGGCGGATGGGTTGAGCCAGGTTACATAGCCTGAAGCATCGGTGGTGATGACTGCATCGCCAATCGACGTCAGAGTCACGCGCAACAACTCATGCTGTTGCGCCAGTTCATTGGCCAAGCGGCGGCGCTCGGTGATGTCCTGAAATGCACCAATCAGCCGCACGGGCTTTCCGTCTTCAAATTCTGCCGAGCCTACAGCCTGCACCCAAACGCCTTGCCCATCGGCGCGCACCAGCGGGAGCTCAACGTCCCAGCCCTGACCTGTCGCGATGGCGTTCTCGACAGCCGCCTGAATGACCGGCCTGGCCTCGGGCGCATAGAAGTTGATCGCGCTCTC
>JANPAZ010000545.1:0-3109 GCA_031430225.1 Rhodoferax sp.
GGGTTCGAGATGAACCACATCCCTTACCGCGGCCCGGCACCCGCCACCCAGGACGTGTTGGCCGGGCAGGTGCCCTGCGGTCTGCTGGCCGGGCCCACCGTGCTGCCACACGTGCGCGCGGGCAAGCTGGTGCCACTGGCGGTGTCGGGCAGCGTGCGCTCACCCACCTTGCCAGACGTGCCCACCATGGCTGAGGCAGGTGTGCCTGGTTATGAGGCCAATTTCAAGCTGGCGGTGTTCGCGCCGCAAGGCATCAACCCGGCTATCGTCGAGCGATTCCGCCAGGCCTTTGTGGAGGCGCTGAGTTCGCCAGACGTGGTGGAAAAACTCAAGGCAACCGATCAGGTGGTGCTGGGAAGCACGTCGGCAGAGGCCACCAAAGTGATGGCGGCTGACAGCGCCAAATGGGGCGAGGTCGCGCGGCGCATCAAGCTGGGGCTTGACTGAACCCCCAGATAGCCAGTGGACATTGGCCATTGAATTGAGCTGCATACGCTACTGGCTGCCACTTTGCGCAATAAAAAATAGGAGACTCACGCATGTTGAAAACCATTTTGGCTACCCTGGCCCTTGTTGTGGCGCAAGGTGCTGCCGCCCAAGCCCCGGTTCGCATTCTGGTGGGTTTCCCGCCAGGGGGTTCGGCTGACGCCACCGCGCGGTCTATCGCCGACAAGATGAAGGACAGCCTGGGCGTGCCGGTGCTGGTGGAGAACCGGCCCGGTGCCGGTGGCCGCATTGCCGCGCAGGCGGTGAAAGATGCAGCGCCCGACGGCAACACCCTGATGCTCGCGCCGTTTGCCGTGATGGTGGTGCAACCGATGGTTTTTCGAAGTATCAAATACGACACCACAGCAGATTTCAGCCCCATCGGCAACACGGTTGTCTTCCCCCTGGCGCTGGCCGCCGGCCCGATGACCCCGGCCACCAACTTGCAGGAACTCCTTGCATGGCTGCGCGCCAATCCGGCCAACGCCAATTACGGGTCCCCGGCCGCGGGCTCGATGCCGCATTTTCTGGGTGAACTTCTGGCAGTTGCGGGCAAGGTCAAGCTGACGCATGTGCCGTTTCAGGGTGGTGCGCCGCTGGTGAGCAATCTGCTGGGCGGGCAGATTCCCATTGCCTTTGATACGCCGGCCGAGTTTGCCGAACATCACCGCGCTGGCAAGTTGCGTGTGCTGGCCCTGAGCGGTTCGCAGCGCAGTGCACAATTCCCCGGCGTTGGCACCTTCAAGGAGCAGGGAATCGACATCGATGCCAATGCCTGGTTTGGATTATTCGGGCCGGCAGCCATGCCGCGCGCTGCGGTTGACAAGCTCAATGCATCCTTACAGGCCGCGCTGAAGTCCCCGGATGTCGCTGAGCGGCTTGAAAAACTGGGCCTAACCGCTGCACCCAACACCGCGGCTGAAATGTCTGCCCGGCTGGCGGCCGACAAGGCGCTGTGGAATCCGGTGATCAAAAGCTCCGGGTTCCAGGCAGACTGAAACCCAATATCTTGCCTTTGCCTTTGCCCCTTTGGAATTCGGCATGACCCATGCCGTATCCCAGTTGCGGGCAACGCGTCTTGCGCGCAGTGTCAAACCCTTTCTGGCCCGGGGCGGGTCGCGCCTGGTGCGCTGCCCGGGCTGCCGTGTGCCTCTGACTCACTGCCTGTGCGCCCTGCGCCCCAACGTGCCCACCCAGGCGGGCATGTGCCTGATCATGGCCGACATCGAGCCGCTCAAACCGAGCAACACCGGCTGGTTGATTGCAGATGTGGTGACAGACACCTTTGCCTTTGGCTGGGCACGCACTGAGGTTGACCCGGCACTGCTGGCCCTGCTGGCCGACCCGCAGTGGCAACCCTATGTGGTGTTTCCGGGGGAGTTTGTGGACCCCGAGCGCGTGGTGACAACGCTGGTCAACTCCAACCGAGCGACACAACTCGCCGCCGGGCCGCCCCAAGGCGAGTTAGCCCCCTTGGGGGGCAGCGACCCGCGTAGCGGTGGAGCGTGGGGGCCAACAGCCCGGCGACCCCTGTTTGTGCTGCTGGACGCCACCTGGCCCGAAGCGCGCAAGATGTTTCGCAAAAGCCCCTATCTTGACCACCTGCCAGTGCTGAGCCTGCAGCCCGAACAACTTTCAACGTACCGCCTGCGCCGCTCCACACGCGAAGATCACTTCTGTACGTCCGAAGTGGCCGCACTGTGCCTGGAGCTGGCCGGCGAGATGCGTGCAGCACAAACGCTAGAGGCCTACCTGGAGGTGTTCACCCTGCACTACCTCCAGGCCCGACAGCAGTTGCCGGTGGACATGGAAAGTGCGGCACACCAGCGTTTGCGCGCGGCGACCATCAACCCATGACACAAGACACTAACCCACCCCATGAATTGAACAATGGGGCGCGCTTGCCGCGCTTGCGTGACAATGGAGGGCTCAGCTCTCTCAACAGACCTCAAGGACGACCTTCATGACCTACCCCAATACCCAGCTCTTCATCAATGGCCAATGGCAGGACGCCGCTGACGGCAAAAGCCTGGCCGTCTTCAACCCCGCCACCGGCAAGGAAATTGGTCGCGTCGCCCACGCCAGCACGGCCGACCTGGACCTCGCCCTGGCCGCCGCCCAGAAGGGCTTTGAAGTCTGGCGCGACATGCCGGCCATCGAGCGCAACAAGATCATGCGCAAGGCCGCTGGCCTGATGCGCGAGCGCGCTGGTGACATTGCCGCCCTGCTCACGCAGGAACAGGGCAAGCCGCTGATTGAAGCCAAGGGCGAGGCCATGGCCGCCGCCGACATCATTGAATGGTTTGCCGATGAAGGCCTGCGTGTTTACGGCCGCATCGTGCCGTCGCGCTTCAACCTCGCCGCGCGCCAGATGGTGCTGAAAGACCCGGTAGGCCCGGTAGCGGCTTTCACGCCCTGGAACTTCCCGATCAACCAGGTGGTGCGCAAGATGTCTGCGGCCCTGGCCACGGGCTGCTCGATGATCGTCAAGGCGCCTGAAGAAACGCCAGCGGCACCGGCCGGGCTGATCCGCGCTTTTGCCGATGCGGGCATTCCGCCGGGCGTGCTGGGTCTGGTGTATGGCAACCCGGCCGAGATTTCCAATTACCTGATTCCGCACCCC
>JANPAZ010000546.1:0-2808 GCA_031430225.1 Rhodoferax sp.
CTTGAACTGCTGCAAGGCAGTCAGCATGCTGTTCCACCGGCCTTTGGTGATGCCAATGGTGAACATGATGAAGAAGCTATACAAACCCGTCTTTTCGACCACCACGCCATGCTCGGCCAGGAATTTGGTAACGATGCTGGCAGGAATGCCGGTCTTTGCAAACTTGCCGTTCAAATCCATGCCCGGCGTCACGATCGTGGCCTTGATCGGGTCCAGCATGTTGAACCCGGCTTCCATCTTGCCAAAACCGTGCCAGTTGGCCTTGGCATTGGTTTTGGATTCGCCCTTGATGACCCAGTCGGTCGCTCGGCCAATGCCTTCGTCCACCAGTTTGTCGGGCCCCCAGACCTTGAACCACCAGTCTTTGCCGTATTCCTCATCAACCTTGCGCATGGCGCGGCGAAAATCCAGCGCCTCGGCAATGCTTTCTTCCACCAGCGCCGTGCCACCCGGTGGCTCCATCATGGCAGCGGCAACGTCGCAACTCGCGATGATGCTGTACTGCGGGCTGGTGCTGGTGTGCATCAGGTAGGCTTCGTTGAACAGCGGACGATCCAGCTTGACGGTCTGTGAATCCTGCACCAGCACGTGGCTGGCCTGGCTGATACCGGCCAGCAGCTTGTGGATGGATTGCGTGGAGTACACCACCGCGTGCTTGGGCCGCACGCGTTTTTTGCCCATCGCATGGTAGGTGCCGTAAAACGGGTGAAAGGCCGCATGAGGCAACCAGGCCTCATCAAAGTGCAAGTTGTCTACATAGCCATCGAGCATGCCCTTGATGGTCTCGGTATTGTACAAAACACCGTCGTAAGTTGACTGCGTGATGGTCATCACCCTGGGCTTTACCTTTTTGGCATCGACGCCCTTGAGCAGCGGGTTCGCCCTGATCTTGGCCTGAATCGCAGTGGGCTCAAACTCTTCTTTCGGGATCGGGCCAATGATGCCGAAATGGTTGCGGGTAGGCTTGAGGAACACCGGAATCGAACCGGTCATGATGATCGCGTGCAGGATGGACTTGTGGCAGTTGCGGTCCACCACCACCACATCGCCAGGCGCTACCGTGTGGTGCCAGACCATCTTGTTGCTGGTGCTGGTGCCATTGGTCACGAAGAAGCAATGGTCCGCATTGAAGATGCGAGCGGCGTTGCGCTCACTGGCGCCAATGGCACCGTCGTGGTCCAGCAATTGGCCCAGTTCTTCAACGGCATTGCACACGTCAGCCCGCAGCATGTTTTCACCGAAAAACTGATGAAACATCTGCCCCACCGGGCTCTTCAAAAACGCTACGCCGCCAGAGTGCCCGGGGCAGTGCCACGAGTACGAACCGTCCTCGGCGTAGTCCAGCAAGGCCTTGAAGAACGGCGGTTGCACACCTTCCAGATAACTCTTGGCTTCACGAATGATGTGGCGCGCCACAAACTCGGGCGTGTCTTCAAACATGTGAATAAAGCCGTGGAGCTCACGCAGGATGTCGTTGGGGATATGGCGCGAGGTCTTGGTTTCGCCATAGACATAAATCGGCACATCGAGGTTTTTTCGACGCACTTCTTCAATGAAGTGGCGAAGATTCAGAACCGCAGGGTCAAGATCGGGACCGGGCGTGAACTCTTCGTCGTCGATGGACAGGATGAACGCACTGGCACGGCTTTGCTGCTGGGCAAACTGGCTCAGGTCGCCGTAGCTGGTGACACCCAGTACTTCGAGGCCTTCTGTTTCAATCGCCTGCGCAAGTGCTCGGATGCCAAGGCCCGACGTATTTTCGGAGCGAAAGTCTTCGTCGATGATGACAATGGGAAAACGGAATTTCATGACGGGCTCCAGCGAAGGGCAAAAATGCAAAACAGGCGCGAAGTGTAAGGAATTAATAGGTCCCTGCCCTTGCGTTTGCCGCCTTTTGTCTCAAAATGTGGCAGCACTGACACAATGAACGATCCATTTAAGGAACCCCATGGCGCAATCTTCGATCTGGTGGCTTCTGGCGGGTGCTGCTGTTGCCGTAGAGCTGATGACTGGAACGTTTTACCTGCTGATGCTGGGGTTCGGACTGGCCGCGGCTGCCATTGCCGCACATTTGGGGGTAGGTGATGCTCTTCAGGTTGCCATTGCTGCCTTGGTGGGCGGTGGCTCTGTGCTGGTGTGGCGCAGGTTCAAAATGAATCACCCGGCGACGGCCCCAGCCGGTGAAAATCGTGACGTTAATCTGGACATCGGTGAGACCGTCCAAGTTCATGCCTGGAAGGCTGACGGCACCGGTTCGGTGAATTACCGCGGTGCCAAGTGGGCGGTGGCGCTGGCTCCCGGTGCCCAAGCCACGCCGGGCGCGCATCGCATCATCGAAGTGGTCGGCAGTCGTCTTATCGTCGAAAAA
The DNA here is from genome assembly GCA_031430225.1 of Rhodoferax sp. GTDB lineage: Bacteria > Pseudomonadota > Gammaproteobacteria > Burkholderiales > Burkholderiaceae_C > JANYCG01. Next base: position 2,369 of record JANPAZ010000546.1, read on the forward strand.
ATATAGACCCATTTTCCCCTGGAGAAATTTATGACTATCGCTATCGTTTTGTTCGTACTTGCGGTAATTTTCGTGACACAGTCTGTGAAAGTGGTGCCTCAGCAGCACGCATGGGTGGTTGAGCGGCTGGGCAAATACCATCAGACGCTGACGCCTGGCTTGAGTTTCCTCATGCCTTTTATCGACAAGGTGGCCTACAAGCATGTGCTGAAGGAAATTCCACTGGACATTGCGAGCCAGGTCTGCATCACGCGTGACAACACGCAATTGCAGGTGGACGGCATCTTGTACTTTCAGGTCACGGACGCCATGCGCGCAAGTTATGGCTCCAGCAACTTCATCATTGCCATATCCCAGCTTGCACAAACCTCGTTGCGCTCAGTGATTGGCAAGCTGGAGCTGGATAAAACCTTTGAGGAGCGCGACATCATCAACGCCCA
>JANPAZ010000547.1:0-1962 GCA_031430225.1 Rhodoferax sp.
GGCGGCATCATGGTCAACCGTGCAGGCAGGCGTTTTGTGCGTGAAGACATCGGCCCATCGGCGCTGGCGTCGCGGGTGCTTGCGCAGCCAGGTCAGCAGGCGCTTGAGGTGTTTGATGCAGACATCGAAGCCCGGCTGGGCAATCATTCAGCCTATGCGGATGCCAGTGCGGCTGGTGTGGTCATGCAAGCGCCTGATGTGTCAGGGCTTGCGCACCTTGCCGGTGTCAACGCCGCAGCCTTGTTGGAGAGTCTGGCCGGCACCACCTTGAAGCCACCGTATCGGGCCTCGTGGGTCACCGGTTCACTTGCGCACACCCAGGGCGGCATCGCCACAGATGGCAACGCGCGCGTGCTCGATGCCAGTGGCGTGCCCATGCCAAGGCTCTACGCCGCCGGCGGCTGTGCAGCAGGCCTGTCGGGGCACGGCGGGGACGGCTATCTGCCGGGCAATGGCTTGGCGCAGTCTTTCGGGCTGGCATGGCTGTGCATTACGGACATTTGCGCGCCAGTGGCGTGACGCCGGGTCTTGATTCAAATCCCTTTGGATTCCCGTTTGCTACATCATGTATAGCAAACTATTCAGAGCACTAATTGGTGAGGGACCGAAGCAGTAATTTCGCACGCGCTGGGGGCCAGACTGCGCCGACCATTGACCAAAACCCGTGCCATACTTGGCTTCATGTCACATGCGGTTGGATTTCCTATCTGTGTGTGAAACACGGCTGTCCAGTGACCCGGATGCCCGCCCAGGAAGCCCCATGCCCTTGCCCACCGATCCTCCAAACCGCGCCGACAACGACAGCAAAACCGACGCTGTATTGGCAGCCGCAGCCAACGTCGACACAACGCTACCGCTGCCGAACCCGGACGCTGCCGAACCGACGACGTGGCCTTCCACAACGGTCAACGTGCGCAGCGTTGCGCTGGTGGTGATCGCTACTCTGGGTAGCCTGTATGTGCTGCATTGGGCCGGCGAGGTGTTCGTGCCTTTGCTGATGGGCCTGATGCTCAGCTACGCGCTCACGCCGGTGGTCAATCGGATGGTGCGCTGGCACCTGCCGCGCGCCCTGGCGGCCGCTGTTGTGCTGGTAGGCATCGTGACTGGCGTCGGCTCGGTCTTGTACCAACTCAGTGACGACGCCGTCGCCATGATCGAGAGCATGCCCGAGGCCGCACAGAAGCTGCGGCGCGGGCTGGAGGGCCAGCGCAGCCAAGGCACGGCGGCTGCCATCGGCAAGGTGCAGAAGGCGGCCGCGGAGATCGAGCGCGCCACCGAAACCGACGCCGCTCCTGCCGTCAGCCGCGGTGTCACCAAGGTGCAGATTGAGCGTGGCCGCTTCAACGTGAAGGACTACCTCTGGCCCAGCGCGATGGGACTGGTATCTGCCTCGGGGCGGGCCGTGGTGGTGGTGTTCATCGCCTTCTTCCTGCTGGCGTCCGGAGACACCTTCCGCCGCAAGATGGTGCGCATCGCCGGCCCGACCTTCGGACAGAAAAAGCTCACGCTGCAAGCTCTCGACGAGATCGACCAACAGATCCAGCGCTACCTCGGCGTGCAGGTGATTACCAGCGTACTTGTTGGCGTCGCCACCTGGTTGGCTTTTCTGTGGATCGGGGTCGAGCGCGCGGCCGTTTGGGGCGTGGCGTCGTTTGTCTTGAACTTCATTCCCTACGTCGGCAGCATCGTCGTCACCGGTGGTGCAGCACTGATGGGGCTGGTGCAGTTCGGCACGATCGAGATGGCGCTGCTGGTCGGTGGTGTGTCGCTGGCCATCCAAAGCATCGAGGGCTACATCCTGACACCCTGGATGACGAGCCGCGCCAGCCGCATGAATGCGGTAGCGGTATTCGTCGGCGTGCTCGCCTGGGGTTGGTTGTGGGGCATCGCGGGCTTGTTCCTTGGCGTGCCGATCATGATGGCGATCAAGGCCGTGTGCGACCGGGTTGACGACCTGAAGGC
>JANPAZ010000548.1:0-3681 GCA_031430225.1 Rhodoferax sp.
GGCCTGCGCAAACTCGCGCGCGTTAAACGTCTCAAGCTCTTCAAGCTTTTCACCCACACCAATGAAATAAACCGGCACGGGGCGCTCGCGTGCAATGGCGGCCAGCACGCCGCCTTTGGCCGTGCCGTCCAGCTTGGTGACGATCAGGCCCGTGAGTTGCAACGCGTTGTCAAACGCGCGCACCTGCAAAAGCGCGTTCTGGCCGGTGTTGCCATCAATCACCAGCAGGACTTCATGGGGCGCCGACGCGTCCGCCTTCTGGATCACCCGCTTGATCTTTTTAAGCTCTTCCATCAAATGCAATTGCGTGGGCAACCGCCCGGCCGTGTCCACCAGCACCACATCTTTGCCGCGCGCCTTGCCCGCGCTGACCGCGTCAAAACTCACAGCGGCCGGGTCGCCGCCCTCCTGGCTGATGATTTCCACCGTGTTGCGGTCGGCCCAGACCACGAGCTGCTCACGCGCCGCTGCGCGAAAGGTGTCCGCTGCCGCCAGCAGCACGCTGGCGCCCTGGTTTGACAAATGGTGGGTCAGTTTGCCAATTGATGTGGTTTTACCCGCACCATTCACCCCGGTCACCATGATGACGGTGGGTTTTTGCGCGCCAATGGCGAGGGGCTTTTCAAGCGGCCTGAGCAGATCGGTCAGCGCGTCGGCCAGCAGGCCTTTGACGGCAGCAGGATCGGTAGTTTTGGTGTCCTTGACGCGCTGCTTGAGATCAGTCAGCAGGTGCTGCGTGGCCTTGACACCGGTGTCCGCCATGATCAGGGCCGACTCCAGTTGCTCGTAAAGTGCGTCGTCAATCTTGGTGCCGGTGAACACCGTGGCGATGGTGGAGCCGGTCTTTTTGAGGCCAAGCTTGAGCTTTTCCATCCACGAACGGCGTTCCGGCACGACGCCTGGCAGGGTGTCAACGGCCGTTGGCATCGTCGAAATCCCTTGCGGCAACGTGGGAACGGTGTCGTGCGACAGGGTGTCGGGTGCCTGAGTCGCGTAGGACTCGACCACGGTATCCATAGACGGATCTTGTGGGCCGACAGGGTTGGGGGCAGGTTTCTTTTTGAAAAAGCTGAACATTTGGTGAGTTCTTAGAATCACAGCATTGTATGAAACGCCAAACCCTTACTTTCACAAACAGGCTCGCGCTGGCTGTCGGCCTGCTGGCCAGTCTGGTCGCCCAGGCCCAAATCACCCCCAGAGTCGAACAATTCACGCTCGCCAACGGCATGACGGTGATTGTCAAACCTGACCGGCGTGCCCCCACGGCCGTGCACATGCTTTGGGTCAGGGTAGGCTCCATGGACGAGGTTGACGGCACCAGCGGTGTGGCCCATGTGCTGGAGCACATGATGTTCAAGGGCACACCCGACATCAAGCCGGGTGAGTTTTCGCGTCGCGTGGCGGCGCTGGGTGGGCGTGAAAACGCGTTTACCGGGCGGGATTACACCGGTTACTACCAGCAAATTCCGGCAAATCGCCTGGAAGACGTGATGAAGCTGGAGGCTGACCGCTTTGCCCACAACCAGTGGCCAGATGACGAGTTCAAGAAGGAGCTTGAAGTCGTCAAGGAAGAGCGCCGCCTGCGCACCGAAGACAACCCGCGCGCATTGATGGGTGAAGCCATGAATGCCGCCGTTTTTCTAGCGTCGCCCTACCGGCGGCCGATTGTGGGGTGGATGAGTGATCTGGATGCCTTGTCGCCCGGCGACGCCCGCGAGTTTTTCAAGACCTGGTACGTGCCCGCCAACGCGGCAGTGGTGATTGCCGGTGATGTGGATGTAGCGCAGGCCAGGCAACTCGCTGAAAAATATTACGGCCCGATAGGCGCGCGCGCCGTGCCATCGCGCAAGCCGCGCATTGAGCCCGCCCAGACGGGTTTGCGCCGCATTGATTTCAAGGCACCGGCAGAGCAGTCGTATGTTTCGATGGCCTTTAAAGTACCCAGCCTGAGCTCGCTGGACGACCCGCAGGCAGACGCACTGGCGCTGACCGTGCTGTCCGCCGTGCTGGACGGGTACAGCGGCGCAAGGCTGGACCGCGCCTTGACGCAGGGCGACAACCGCGTGGCCGACAGTGCGGGGTCTTACAACGGTCTGTGGGGTCGCGGGCCACAGGTGTTCACTCTGTACGGCGTGCCCGCAAATGGCAAGACGGCAGAGCAACTTGAAGCCGGTCTGCGCGAGCAGGTGGCCCGTGTTGCCCGGGACGGTGTGAGTGAGGCCGAGCTGAACCGCGTCAAAACCCAGTGGGTGGCCAGCGAGGTCTACAAGCTGGACTCGGTGTTCAACCAGGCGCGCGAGCTTGGCAACTACTGGGTTCAGGGCCAGCCATTGGATGCAGGCGAGCGCCTGATCGCGCGGCTGCGCGCAGTCACGCCCGAGCAGGTCAAGGCGGTTGCCGCCAAATACTTTGGCGATGACCAGTTGACCGTGGCCATATTAAGACCCCAGGCGCCAGACAAAAACCGCAAGCCCCGCACACCGCCTCCAGGCTCCAGGCATTGAGCCACACCATGACGAACCGCACCATGCCACGCCAAATCAACTCAGTTGTCATGCAAACGAGTGCTATAAAATATATAGCTAAGTATGCCCTGTATTCGTGGGCCATTGCCCTATTTTTATCGCAAACTGCCCAGGCAGGAATCCCCGTCGTGAACTGGACGCAAGCCAGTGGAGCCCGCATTTACCTGGTAGAAAGCCCGGCCATTGCCATGGTGGATGTCCGCGTTGATTTCGATGCAGGGTCCCGGCGCGACCCGGCAGACAAGATCGGTCTGGCCAGCGTCACGGCCAGCATCGCGTCGCAAGGGGTGCGTGCCAGCGGTGCCGAGCCTGCGCTGGACGAAAACGCGTTGGGTGAAGCCTGGGCTGATCTGGGAGCCACCTATTCATCAAGTGCAAGCTCAGACCGCATGAGCTTTTCGCTGCGCTCGCTCACCTACCCAGACCTGCTGCCCAAAGCCGTGGCACTGGCCGCGCGCCAAATGGGCGAGCCGTCCTTTCCACTCCATGTGTGGCAGCGGGATCGCGAACGCATGCTGGCCTCGCTCAAAGAGTCCAGAACACGTCCTGCCACCATTGCCGGGCGCGCCTTTGCGGCAGCGGTTTATAGCGGGCATCCCTATGGCTTCGAGGTGACAGAAGCCTCGTTGGCGGCCATTAGCCCGGCGGATATGGCGACTCTCTACGCTAGCGCCATCAAGCCGTGTCGCGCGGTGGTGTCGATCGTCGGGGCGGTCACGCGTGCCCAGGCTGACACGCTGGTAAGCCAGTTGCTCTCAAAGGTCGACGCGTCCGCGCAAAACTGTGCGGCGTTGCCGGCGGTGGCTGAAGTGCCGGCGCTGACCCAGGCCAAAGATGAGCGCATTGCGTTTGAGTCGGCCCAGGCCCACGTGCTGATCGGGCAGCCCGGCTTCAAGCGCGATGACCCCGATTTTTTTGCCTTGACGGTGGGCAACTACACACTGGGCTCCGGCGGCTTTGTGTCGCGCCTGTATGGGGAAGTGCGTGAGAAGCGCGGCTTGAGCTACAGCGTGTACAGCAACTTCTCCCCGGCACTGCACGCGGGCGCGTTCACCATTGGCCTGCAAACCCGCACAGATCAAGCCAGCCAGGCCGTGCAGGTGTCACGTGAGGTGCTGCAAAAGTTCGTGGCAGACGGCCCGACTGAAGTCGAGCT
>JANPAZ010000549.1:0-6960 GCA_031430225.1 Rhodoferax sp.
GCTGCCACGATGAGGGCAACGCGCTTGGTCGAGTCTGCTGGCGGGGTAGAACCGGCTGTGCTGGCGCTCATCGGTTTGGAATACGCTGTGTTTTTCAGTAGGGGCTTTTGATGCCCAGTCCGGCCAGAATCATCACTTCGCGCGCTTCCATCGCCTGTGCATCGGCTTCGCTGGTTTCGTGGTCCCAACCCTGCGCGTGCAGCGCGCCATGCACCAGCAGGTGGGCGTAATGGGCGCTCAATGTCTTGCGATTTTCTTTGGCTTCTTTGGCGACGACCGGTGCGCACAGCACCAGGTCAGCAGTCACGATGGGGGTTTGCGTGTAGTCAAACGTCAGCACGTTGGTGGCGTAGTCTCGTCTGCGGTAATCACGGTTCAGCGCCTGGCCTTCCTCAGTGCCAACGATGCGCACGGTAATCTCGGCGTCTGTTGACAGCGCGTGGCGAATCCAGCGCGCCACGCTGTGGCGGGGCAGGGCGGCTCGGTGGCGGGCCGCGTCCTTGAGATCACCAAATTGCAGTGATAACGACAGTTTCTTGAGCATATTTATATGGCGGATTCAAGTACGAAGTGCACCGTTTTAAAACGGGTTGGGCCAAGAGTGAATAGGATGAGCTCTTTGCGACCAGCCAGTCTCAACGAGCACGATGAACTACACACACCTGACCCAAGACGAACGATACCAAATTCATGCACTCAAACGCCAAGGCGTGAACCTGGCGCGCATTGGCGCTGAACTACAGCGCAACCGCTCAACGATCAGTCGTGAGCTTAAACGCAATGCGGGTGAAGCCGGCTATAAACCTGTAGCCGCCCACACAAGAGCGCGCGCACGTCAGTGTGAGCGGCGCAATGCCAAACAATTCACCGCTGCCCAGTGGGCGCATGTACACACCTACCTGCGCCTGTACCTCTCGCCCCAACAAGCCAGTGGAAGATTGGAGCTGGAGCGGACTTTGTGCATCAGTCCTGAGTGCATTTACCTGCACGCCTACCAAGACAAAGCCCAAGGGGGTGACTTGGTGAGTTATCTGCGCTGCCAGAAGACACGCCGCAAACGCTACGCCAGTGGCCAGGAGCGGCGCGGTGTCCTGAGAAACCGCACCGGCATTGAGCAGCGCCCCAGCGTTGTAGACAAACGCAGCCGCATCGGTGATTGGGAGGGCGATACTGTGATTGGCAAAGCTCACCAAGGCGTGCTAGTGACGTTGGTGGAACGCAAGTCCCGCTACACCTTGGCCACTGCATTGGCGTCACGCCACAGTGATGGGGTGACACAGGCGGTCATTGAGCTACTGCGACCCCACAAGAGCCAGTGCAAGACGCTGACCTTTGACAATGGCAAGGAGTTTGCCGAGCACGAGTTCATTGCCCAGTGTTTGCAGGCCAAGGTTTACTTTGCGCATCCGTACTGTTCTTGGGAGCGTGGGCTCAATGAGAACCACAATGGCTTGTTGCGACAGTTCTTCCCCAAGAAGACCAACTTGTTGAAAGTCACCCAGGATCAGGTCAATGAGGCGGTGTATCGGCTCAACCACCGGCCTCGCAAATGCCTGGGCTATCGCACTCCACACGAGGTCTTTTATGGCTTGGAGATGCGCCCGATTAAACTGCCCAATGATGCACTTTGTAGTTGAATCTGCCGTATAAAAAGGCACTTGGCCCACGTATATATTGATTTATTTGCTATTTTTTATATAGCATTTGTGCAGTGAATGACGCGTGCTTTTGGCACTGCCTCAAACCGTCGCCCTGATCTGCGAAAACACCTTCCAGAACTGCGCATCCTGCGTCGTGGCGAAGTTGATGCGCATCAGCGTGCTGGGCTGACGCTCGGCGTGGAACAAGGCCCCCGGGGCGAGCAGGTAGCCCTCGTCCAGCATGCGCTGCGCCAGCGCGTCCGTATCAACACCGGTGTCGACCCAGCCAAACAGGCCCGCAGGCGGTGCGGCAAAGCTGCAACCGGCCCCCAGGGCCAGTCGCACGCTGCGAGTGCGGGCGGCATCGAGCCGCGTGCGTATGCGCTCGGCATGGCGGCGCAGTTGGCCCTGGTCAATGCACCAGGCCAAAGCCTTCTCCAGCAGGGCGGGTGTCGTCAACGTGGCCAGCAGCTTGGTGTCCAGCAGGCGATCCACCAGGGCGGTGGGCGCAGCCAGAAAACCCACGCGCCAGCCCGGTGCCAGTATTTTTGCGAAGCCGCTCACGTAGATGGTGCGCTGCAGACCATCCAGGGCGCACAGACGTGTGGCGTGCTCGGGCGCAATGTGGCTGTAGGTGTCGTCTTCAACAATATGAAAGTTGTGTGCGTTGGCCAGCTGCAAAACGCGGTGGGCGCTGCCTGGTGTCAGGCAAAACCCTGTGGGATTGTGGAACACGCTCACACTCACAAACAATTTGGGGTTGTGCAGTTCACAGTACCGCGCCATCACGTCCAGGTCGGGTCCGTCGGCACGCCGCGGCACCGGCAGAATGCGCATACCCAGCGCATCCAGCCGGGCAAATTCGATGGCCCAGCCGGGCTCTTCGACCATCACGTGGTCACCCGCGCGCAGCAAGGTGCGGCTCACGATGTCGAGCGCATGCGTAGCGCCTACGGTCGTGATGATTTGGCCTGGAGTGGCCTGCACGTTGAGAGACGACAGCTTTTGTGAAAGCGACTGGCGCAGGCCGCTGTCACCCGCCGGTTCCCCGTATTGCAAAGAAAATGACTGCAGCGTGCGGACACTGGTGACTTTTCTCACCGCCGTGTGCATGAACGTGGTCTCCAGCCAGTCTGGCGGAAAAGCGCCCATGCCCGGTTGGGGCTTGTCGCTGGCATCCTTGAACATGCCGCGGATCAGGGCGGTGGCATTCACGGGCACATGCTGTGCCTGAAAACCTCCCGGACCATTTTTGTTTGCTATTACATTTATAACTAACTTCTCTTTATCTTCGTGGGCCTGTGCCACTTCCCGCACATAAAATCCACGGTTTTTTCGCGCTTCTATCAAGCCTTGCGCCAGAAGCTGGTCATACGCGGCCACCACGGTGGATGGGCTCACGCCCTGCTGCTGCGCACACAACCGCACCGAGGGCAACTTGGCACCCGGCGCCATCAGGCGGGTGCGAATGCGCTCGGCAAAGCGGTTGCGCAACTGCTCCGTGAGCGACAAAGACGCCGATTTCATCAACATGAGAGCCCTTTCATTGCAGGTAACGGCAGGTAAGGACGGATCAGGGCAGATCGTCGCCCGTCGTGTGCTGTTTCCGCGAGCAATACAGATGCGCTAAATGTCATCATCACTGTATTGGTACTGTGCTGGTTTCAACTATAAAGTGGGAACCAGAAATTAGCAATATGAACACCACCGAATTCACCGCCCTGCTGCTGCTCACCACAGCGGCCAGCTTCACACCAGGCCCCAACACCACGCTGTCCACAGCGCTGGCGGCCAACTTTGGCTTGAGGCGTTCGCTACGCTTTGTATTTTCGGTGCCGGTGGGTTGGGGTCTGCTGTTCAGCATGTGCGCTGCCGGAGTGGGGTCACTCGTGGTGGCCATTCCGGCGCTGCGCATGGGTATCCAGTTCATGGGTGTGGGCTATCTGCTGTGGCTGTCTTTCAAACTGGCCCAATCCAGCCAATTGGGTCAGGCTGATGCATCCGAGTTGAACGTCAGCTTCTTTCAGGGCGTAATGATGCAGTTTCTCAACATCAAGGCCTGGATGCTGGCGCTTACCGTGGTGGCTGGCTGGCTGGCCGGGCGACCCGATGTGCTGGCGCGATTTGCCATCACGCTACCTGTCATGTTGGTGTTTGGACTGGCGAGTAACCTGGCCTACGCCCTGGTGGGCTCGCTGCTGCGTGAGTGGCTCGCGCAGGGCGGTCGCCTGCTGTGGTTCAACCGGGGGATGGCTGCGATTTTGGTGGTGACGGCAGGCTGGATGGCGACGCTATGAATACATCTTTGAAAACGCCGTTCACCGCGGCCCCCACGCCCGCTGAACTCAAGGCACGCGCCAGGATACAGGCCAGCGCAGACCACCGACGTGGCCTGTGGCTGGGTCTACTGGGGGTTGCCATCTTCGCGTTGACCCTTCCCATGACGCGTCTGGCCGTGGGCACGCCCGAGGCGCCACAAATGTCAGGCGTGTTCATTGCACTGGGTCGCGCTGTGGTGGCGGGCCTGCTGTCAGCCGTGTTCCTGCTCGCCACCAAAGCCCCTTTGCCACGCCGTGACCAATGGCGGCCCCTGGCCTTGGTAGCCGGTGGCGTGGTGTTCGGCTTTCCGCTGTGTACCTCCATCGCAATGCGCCATGTGGAGGCCGTGCACGCCAGCGTGATTGTGGGCGTGCTACCGCTGGCCACGGCCGCCGTGGGTGCGTGGCTGCACCGCCAGCGCCCGTCTGCTGGCTTCTGGTTTTGCGCTGCAACCGGCACCGCGCTGGTGGTGGCATTTGCCATCCTGAAGTCTGGCACGGCCCGTCTGGCCATCAGCCCCGCGGATGCCCTGCTGCTGCTGGCCATGGCCTGCGCCGCCGTGGGCTATGGCTACGGCGCGCAGTTGTCACAGCAGATGCGTGCCGAACACGTGATTTGCTGGGCATTGGTGCTGTCTTTACCATTGAATGTACCGCTGGCCCTCATGGAATGGCCGCAGTCAGCTATAAAATCAGGAGCGTGGTGGGCCTTTGGCTATGTGGCGGTTTTCTCGATGTGGCTGGGCTTTTTTGCCTGGTACCGGGGCCTGGCCCTGGGGGGCACAGTGCGCGTGAGCCAGGTTCAACTGGTGCAGCCGTTTTTAAGCATGTTGTTTGCCGTGCCCCTGCTGGGTGAGACACTGGACGCCCTTACCATAAGCTTTGGCCTCGCAGTGATCGTGACCGTGTTTGCAGGCAAGAAAATGCCGGTGCATCAAGCCGCATAACCACATACCGACAAAACGATTCAGCGATACAGCGATACAGCGATACAGCGACATCTTTTTTTGTAACCCCTAATTTCGTCACGGACAACCCAGGAGACCCCCCATGAAACCAAACGACCTGCAAAACCGCACCCCATGGACCATGGCACGCCGTGCCGAGAAGATGAACCCGTCAGTCATCCGCGAAATCCTCAAGGTCACTGAGAAGCCCGGCATCATCAGCCTGGCCGGTGGCTTGCCATCGCCCAAAACCTTCCCTATTTCCGAGTTTGCGGCGGCCTGCGAATCCGTCTTGCGCGGCCAGGGCGAGGCATTTGGCCAGGCTGCCCTGCAATACGCGGCCAGTGAGGGCTACGGGCCACTGTGCCAGATGGTCGCAGACATGCTGCCCTGGGAAGTGGACCCATCACAGGTGTTGATCACGACGGGCTCGCAGCAGGGCCTGGACCTGATCGCCAAGGTGCTGATTGATGAGGGCAGCCGCATCCTGGTTGAAACCCCCACTTACCTCGGCGCGTTGCAGGCCTTCACGCCGATGGAGCCCACGGTGGTGAGCGTGGCCAGCGACGACGAAGGCATCGACGTGCAGGATCTGCGGCGTGTGCAAGCCGCCGGCACGCCAGCGCGGTTCATCTATGTGCTGCCCAATTTCCAGAACCCGACCGGGCGCACGATGTCCGAAGCACGCCGCGCCGCGCTGTCGCAAACGGCGTTAGAGATCGGCCTGCCGATTGTGGAAGACAACCCCTATGGCGACTTGTGGTTTGACACACCGCCACCCCTGCCGCTCACCGCGCGCAATCCGGACGGCTGCGTCTACCTGGGGTCTTTCTCCAAAGTGCTGGCACCTGGCTTGCGCCTGGGTTTCATGATTGCACCCGCCGCCTTGATGCCCAAACTGTTGCAAGCCAAGCAGGCGGCCGATCTGCACAGCCCCGGCTTTAACCAGCGCATGATTGCAGAGGTGATGAAGGGCGGCTTTCTGGACCGCCACGTCCCCACCATTCGTGCCCTGTACAAAACCCAGCGCAATGCCATGCTCGACGCACTGACACGCGAAATGAAAGGTCTGGATGTTCAGTGGAACACCCCTGTGGGCGGCATGTTTCTGTGGGTGCGCCTGCCCGTTGGCATGAGCGCCATCGAACTGTTGCCACGCGCCGTGGACAAGGGCGTGGCGTTTGTGCCCGGCGCGGCTTTTTACGCCGATAACGCCGATCCGCGCACGCTGCGGCTGTCTTTTGTGACGGCCAGCGTCGAGCAAATCGCCGCCGGTATTGCCATGTTGGCAACTGCGATTCGCGAAACCCAACCCGACTGACCATGCTGAAGATCTGGGGGCGTCTGAGCTCGATCAATGCGCGCAAGGTGGTGTGGACGGCCCAGGCTTTAGGCCTGCCGTTTGAGCGTGCCGACGCGGGTCTGGCTTTTGGCATCGTCAAAACACCCGAGTACCTGCGCCATAACCCCAATGCCCTGGTTCCCTTGCTGGAGGATGATGAGCCGCAAGAACACGTATGTGCCGAGCGCGGGGATCATGCACCTTTCATGCTGTGGGAGTCGAATGTCATCGTCCGTTACCTTTGTGCAAAGCATTCATCAGGCAACCTCTACCCTGAAGACTTGCAAGCCCGCTTTAACGCAGAGCGCTGGATGGACTGGCAACAGACCACCATCAACCCAGCCGGGCGCAACGGGTTCATTCAGTGGATCAGAACCCCGGCTGAGCAACGCAACGCTGCAGTGATTGCGGAGTCGGTCGCGGCGATGGAGCCCCTGCTGACCCTGCTTGACGCCCACCTCGCGCAAAACGCCTACATGGCGGGCGAGCGCATGACCATGGCCGACATCCCCCTGGTCTGTGAAATCCATCGCTGGTGGTGCCTTCCGCAGGCGCGAAAACCATGGCTGCACATTGACCGCTGGTACCAGGGTTTGCTGGCACACCCGGCCAGCCGTGGCGTGCTGGACGCAGGTCTGTCATGACGCCTCTTACCCAACCCCTCACCACAGAACGCATCCGATGACTTCCCGCCCCTTCAAACAGGTTGACGT
>JANPAZ010000550.1:0-6019 GCA_031430225.1 Rhodoferax sp.
TGGGTGGACCGGTTCGTACGCGCTGCCCTCGCCTGCACTTCAAAAGGTCCATCTGCCAATGCCGCAGCAAAATTAATCGTGAAGGCCACCGGGTCGCCCAGCTTGTCCGGATGCTGCAAGACGGCGTTGATGGCCTGCGCCGCCATCACCCCGCCAAACGGTCCGACCATGTTGGCGTAGGCCGCGCTGGTGCGCCCAAGCCAGTGGCCATTGGGCTGACGCTCCAGGGCAATCGCCTCGTCAAAAGCATGAAGTGTCATATGGATGTCGCCCAACGCGCCATACGCTTAAACGCGCTCAAAAATACCGGCTGCGCCCTGCCCCATGCCGACGCACATGGTGACCATGCCGTATTTCAAATTTTTGCGTTGCAAGGCGTGAACCACCGTTGCGGACCTGATTGCCCCGGTCGCCCCCAGCGGGTGACCCAAGGCAATCGCACCACCCATGGGATTCACCTTGGCGGGATCCAGCCCCAGCGTGCGCATGACGGCGAGCGACTGTGCGGCAAAGGCTTCATTCAGCTCGAACCAGTCGATGTCTTCATGGCGCAGGCCTGCGTACTTGAGTGCAGCGGGAATGGCCTCAATTGGGCCGATTCCCATGATGTGCGGCGGCACGCCGCGGCTGGCGTAGCTGACAAAGCGGGCCAGCGGCTTGAGGCCAAAGCGCTTGACCGCCGCCTCGCTGGCAATGATGAGCGCACCCGCACCGTCAGAGGTTTGCGAGCTGTTGCCCGCGGTGACCGAGCCGCGTGCGGAGAACACGGTGCGCAGTTTTGCCAGCCCTTCGACTGTGGTGTCGGGCCGTGCACCTTCGTCCAGATTGACGGTACGTGTGGTGCTGAGCACATCGCCCGTGGCCAGATCAGGCGATCGATCCGTCACCTCCACTGGCGTGATCTCGTTTGCAAACTCGCCAGCCTTCATCGCGGCAATGGCCTTCATGTGCGAGGCATAGGCGAATTCGTCCTGAGCGTCGCGGCTGACCTTCCACTGCGTGGCGACCTTCTCGGCGGTCAAACCCATGCCATAGGCAATGCCGTAGTTGTCCACGTCATCGGTGTTGCTGAAGATGGTAGGCGACAGGCTGGGCGAATTGCCCATCATGGGCACCATGCTCATGCTCTCGGTGCCAGCCGCGATCATCACGTCGGCCTCGCCCACACGAATGCGGTCGGCGGCCATCTGCACGGCAGACAGGCCGGATGCACAAAAACGGTTCACGGTGATGCCGCCCACCGTGTTGGGCAGCCCCGCCAGAATGGCACCAATGCGTGCCACGTTCAGGCCCTGCGCGCCTTCGGGAATGGCGCAGCCGCAGATTACATCCTCCACCGCTTTGGGGTCCAGCCCCGGCACCTGGGCCATGGCGGCGCGCAGTGCGGTGGCCAGCAATTCGTCGGGCCGCAGGTTGCGAAAAGACCCCCGGTGGGAACGTCCGATAGGCGTGCGTGTGGCAGCAACGATGTAGGCATCTTGCACTTGTTTGCTCATGATGTTTCCTTTTGATTTCTTGGGGCATCGGGTACCCACGCCCAGATAAATTCACACTCCACCGGGCTGATGCCGGTCTCGTCCGTCACCACGACGGCCACATTGATTTCACCCTTGTCACTGGACTGCAAGGCAGCGCGCTGCTCAGGGGTCAACACGGCGACCGCGCGCAAAGCACCGGTGGCGCGCTTTTTGAACGCCATCCTGATTTCCTTGGCCAGGGGCACGCAGTCATCACGCACATTCATGCCGACCACCATGCCGGTGGCCGTCTCTGCCAGCAGGTTCATGGCGGATGCGTGGATGCTGTGGATGTGGTTTTGCACCTTGTGCTCGTTGGCCAGCGTCACCTCAACCCGCTCGGGCGAAACGTCCACAAAATGAATGCCTGCCGTGCCGACAAAGGGCACAGCGCGGCGCAGCACAATATTGCGATACCAAGTGCGCGCAAACGCCGGCACCTCGGACAGACGCCCCAGCTGGTACTGCATGCGATTCAGGGGGAAAGTCATTTGATTAGTTGAGGACAGAGCTTGCTCATTTCATGTAGCTGCGGTCTTTCCCGCAAAGTTATTAGTTTCTCACCGGTTTTCCGGTCGACATCATGCCCATGATGCGTTCCTGCGTCTTGGCGTTAGCCAGCAAGGTGCCAAAGGCACGGCGCTCAAGCGTCATGATGTATTCCTCGTCCACCAGCGAGCCCGCGTCCACGTCGCCACCTGTGACCACGCCTGCGATCAGGCTGGCAATATAGAAGTCATGCTGGCTGATGAAACCACCGTCTCGCATGTTGATGAGCTGGCCCTGAATCGTGGCCTTGCCGCTGCGTCCTGCCACCGCAAACTGGCGCTTGTGCGGTGCGCGGTAGCCGCCTGCAAACAGCGCACGTGCCTCGTTGATGGCAACAAACAGCAGCTCGTCTTTGTTCGGTACGATGAGGTCGCTGTCCAGCAGATAGCCGAGCTTGCGGCTTTCCAGGGCGCTGGTTCCCACCTTGGCCATGGCGGCGGCGGTAAAGCCTTCGGTCAGGCATTTCAGGATATCTTTGTCGGTCGAATTGGCCGCGTTTTCAGCGGCACGGCGCGCGATGTAAGTCAAGCCGCCAGCCCCTGGCACCAGCCCCACGCCCACTTCGACCAGCCCGATGTAGCTTTCCATGGCCACCACGCGGCGGGCGGAGTACACCGCCAGCTCGCAGCCACCTCCAAGCGCCAGCCCGCGTATGGCCGACACCACAGGTACATTGGCATAGCGCAGCTTGAGCATGACACGCTGCATCTCGTGCTCAGCCTCATCAATGGCGGCCACACCCCCCATCATGAAACCGGGCAGCATGGCCTGCAGGTCGGCACCTGCGCTGAAAGGCTCGTCGCCCGACCAGACCACCACACCCTCGAAGTCTTTCTCGGCCATGCCCACAGCCATCGACAAACCCTCGATCACACCGG
Organism: Rhodoferax sp.; assembly: GCA_031430225.1. Classification (GTDB taxonomy): domain Bacteria; phylum Pseudomonadota; class Gammaproteobacteria; order Burkholderiales; family Burkholderiaceae_C; genus JANYCG01. The sequence continues at coordinate 2,945 of JANPAZ010000550.1, forward strand.
GGCCAATCGCATGCATCTTCGATTTGATGCTGGCAATGACGACTCCGCTACCCGCGGGCCGATCGGCGCCTTCAAGTGTCCACAGGCGGATGGATTCATCCTCATGCAGCGTCGTGCCGGCTGTCTCAAACTTTTGAGAGCCGTCACCGAGCAAGCTCTCGGGGAAATGCTGGCGCTCGTAAATCGGCAACTGGCGACGCGGCACGAACTTCTCAAGGGAGGCACTCCAGGAGCCCTGCAGCGTTTGTACCCCCCCAGCATCGGCCACGGGGCCCTTGAAAACCCACGCGGGCAGCGGCGCCCTGCACAGCGCCTTGCCGGCGTCAATGTCTTCCTGAATCATCGTGGCCACTTCCAGCCAACCGGCTTCCTGCCAGAGCTCAAACGGGCCTTGCGACATGCCAAAGCCCCAGCGCATGGCCAGGTCCACATCACGGGCGGTCTCGGCAACCGTGGCCAGATGCACGGCAGAATAATGAAAGCTGTTGCGCAGAATGGCCCAGAGGAACTGTCCCTGAGCGCCTTCGCTGTTGCGCAGTAGCGTCAGGCGTTCACCGGCGGGCTTCTTGAGCATGCGGCCATAGACTTCGTCTGCCTTTTCACCGCTGGGCACATAGTCTTTGCTCGCCACATCGAACCGCAAAATGTCGCGGCCCACTTTCTTGAAGAAACCGGCCTTGGCTTTCTGGCCCAGGTTGCCCAACTCGATCAGGGTTTTGAGTACTTCGGGCGTGCCGAAGCTGGCGTAGAACGGATCGGTGGATTCATTGAGGTTGTCCTGCAATGTCTTGACCACGTGCGCCATGGTGTCCAGCCCCACCACGTCCGCCGTGCGGAAGGTGCCCGAACTGGCACGGCCCAGCTTTTTGCCCGTGAGATCGTCCACCACATCAAAGGTGAGACCAAAGTTTTCGACTTCCTTCATCGTGGCCAACATACCGGCAATGCCGATGCGGTTGGCAATGAAGTTGGGGGTGTCGTGGGCGCGGATCACGCCCTTGCCCAGGCCGCTGGTCACGAAGGCTTCAAGCTGATCAAGCACCTGCGGCTGCGTGGTGGGCGTGTTGATCAACTCCACCAGGTACATGTAGCGTGGCGGGTTGAAGAAGTGGATGCCACAAAAGCGCGGTTTGATGGAATCGGGCAAAGCCTCGCTGAGCTTGGTGATCGACAGGCCCGAGGTGTTGCTGGCCACAATGGCACCTTCAGCAATGAACGGCGCTATTCGGTGATACAGATCGGTTTTCCAGTCCATGCGCTCGGCAATGGCCTCGATGATGAGGTCGCACTCCTTGAGCAGATCCATGTGTTCTTCGTAGTTGGCCTGCTGAATGAGCACCGCATCGTCGGGTATGCCCAACGGGGACGGTTTGAGCTTCTTTAAACCTTCTACCGCCCGGGTCACGATGCCATTTTTGGCCCCTTCTTTCGCGGGCAGGTCAAACAAGATGACCGGCACCTTGACGTTGACCAGGTGCGCAGCAATCTGCGCCCCCATCACGCCAGCGCCAAGCACGGCGACCTTCTTCACTTGAAATCGGGACATACGTTTACTTTCTTAATTACTGCACCCGTACCCAAGTCTGGGTACGGCCAATGAACGCGATGGAGCCGCGCATTTCGAGTTTCTTGCCGTCTTCAATCGGTGTCAGGCGGGCGTTATAGCTTGATCCGTTTTCAGGGTCGAGGATCTTGCCGCCTTCCCAGACGTCTTTGCCGTCGACCTTTTTCACGCCGCGGATGATCTCCATGCCGAGCTTGGGCTTGCCCTTGCGGTCATCCGTGCACTGGTCACAATTCGGCTCGCCGCTGGGGGGAGTGAGTGAACGCTCGATCACGCCAGACAGCTCACCGTTGGCCTTGGCCGTGATCCTGATTTCAGCCTTGGGCTGCCCCGTCTTGTCGTCGATGGTCCTCCACAAGCCCACCGGCGTCATCTGTGCGTGGGCTGCGAAAGCGGAAATTCCTAAAACAATAGCAAACAATGATTGATACATGTGGGGCTCCTGTTGATTTGATTGGAAAATATCAGGCAAACACGGCTTCAGTGTCCAGCAACACCTTGGCACCCGTGCGTGCGGTACGCAGCAGTGTGGCGGTCTCGGGGAACAGCCGGGCAAAGTAGAAACGCGCCGTTTGCAGCTTGGCCTGGTAGAACGGGTCAACCGCCCGTTTTTCTGATTCTGCAGTGGCGATTTCGCGCAGCGCAACTTGCGCCATGCGCGCCCAGAAGTAACCAAACACCAGGTGGCCTGCCACGCGCAGGTAGTCGACCGCCGCAGCGCCCACTTCATCCGCGTTCTGAAAGCCTTTGAAGCCCAGTTCGGTCGTGAGTTTGGTGAGCTGGTCACCCAGGTAGGCCAGCGGGTTGATGAACTCGGCCATTTTCTCGTTCACGCCCTCTTCCATCACGAGCGCACCCACCAGCTTGCCAAATTTCTTCAGCGTGGCACCGTTGTTGCCCAACACCTTGCGGCCAAGCAGATCCAGCGACTGGATGGTGTTGGTTCCCTCGTAAATCATGTTGATGCGGGCATCGCGCACGAACTGCTCCATGCCCCACTCCTTGATGTAGCCGTGGCCGCCAAACACCTGCTGGCATGCCGAAGTGGAAATCCAGCCGTTGTCAGTGGTGAATGCCTTGACGATGGGCGTGAGCAGGGACAGCATCTCATCGCTGTCTTTGCGCACCTTCTCGTCCGGGTGGCTGTGCACTTTTTCCAGCAACACCGCGCAAAAGATGGCCAGCGCGCGGCCACCCTCGGCATAGGCGCGCGCGGTGAGCAACATTTTGCGCACGTCAGGGTGCACGATGATGGGGTCCGCCGGCTTGTCTTTGGCTTTGGTGCCAGACAGTGAGCGCATCTGAATGCGGTCTTTGGCGTAGGCCAGCGCGTTCTGGTAGGCCACTTCGGTCAGGCCCAGCGACTGGTTGCCCACGCCCAGGCGGGCGGCATTCATCATCACAAACATGGCCTGCATGCCCTTGTTGGGCTGCCCCACCAGCGTGCCGATGGCGCCGTCAATCACGATTTGCGCGGTGGCGTTGCCATGGATGCCCATCTTGTGCTCCAG
>JANPAZ010000551.1:0-3723 GCA_031430225.1 Rhodoferax sp.
CGCTCCTTGCCCGCCTTGCGGGAGGGCGAGTCCATCAACACCAACGCCCTCAATCGCAACATTCAGCTCACCAATGAAGGCGGGGCCAAGTCAATCAACGTCACCTTCAAGCGCAGTGAAAACCAGCGTGACGTGGATGCCAACGTCAAATTGATTGCTGACGACCCACAGCGTTGGTTAGTTCTGATGGACAACACCGGCAGCGCCGCCACTGGTGCCTACCGTCTGGGCGTGGTTTATCAGCATGCGAACCTGTTCAATCGGGATCATGCGCTGTCGGCGCAATTGATGAGCAGCCCGGGCTACTGGAGCCAGGTCCGGATTGCGGCGTTGGGCTATCGAATTCCGTTTTATTCTCTGGGGAGCATACTGGACTTCAATGCAAGCTATTCCAGCGTGGACTCCGGACAGGTGGTGCAGGCCGGAGGTGGGCCTGATTTGGCCATCAGTGGCGGCGGCACCACTTTCGGTATCCGGTACACCCACGCGCTTGAACCGGTCGCCGAGTTCACCCACAAACTGAGTTTTGGGCTTGAAAACCGGGCCTATGGCAACAATGTCAAGGCCGCGGCAACCAGTGGCGCGAGCCTGGTTCCGGACCTGGGCACCAGGCCGTTCATTCTGGGTTACAGCGCAAACTGGTTCAACGCAAAGCGCGATACAACACTCAGCCTGAATCTGCTTCATAACCTGTCAGGCGCGAACAACGGCAGCACCGCTGACTTTAACCAGCCCGGCGGCCGGGCCGGGGCTGACGCTGCGTTCAAGGTCATCAAACTCAATCTACATCACACTGAACGCTGGGCTTCGCAATGGTCTTTACGGGCCACCCTGGCAGCACAAGTTACCAACGACATGCTGATCTCGGCAGAACAGTTCGGTGCAGGTGGCAACGACAGCGTCCGCGGGTTCAGGGAACATGAAGTCTCGGGCGACACCGGTACCCGCGTGGGTCTGGAACTTTGGGCGGCTCCCGTCGATCTGAACCAGTGGCGACTGATACCCATTGCGTTTGCTGACGCCGCAAGCGTCAGGCGGAATAATCCTGCCCCTGGGGAAATTGACGGTCAGACCATCGCCAGTGCCGGCATCGGGTTGCGGGCTTCCTATGGCCGGGGACTGAGTATCAGGCTCGACTGGGCCCACGCCATTCGGGGTGTCGCAGATACAGCAGGCACTCAGGCAGGGAATCAGAAGTTGCACGCCAGTGCGATCTGGATGTTTCAGTAGCACCGAAAAAATTGAAGCCCAAGGAGAATGACCATGTCAAATCCAAATCGGCGCACGCCGCATCGGGTCCCACCGTTCAAGCCCCATCCTCTGTTGGCGCTGGTGACCGCATTGGGAACAAGCTCACTTCTGGCAAATCCCCAGGCACCCCAGGTGATTCAGGGTCAGGCGACGTTTCAACAAAGCGGCAAATCCCTTACGGTCACGAATTCGCCTGGTGCCATCATCAACTGGCAGCAGTTCAATATTGACCGGGGCGAACTCACGCGTTTTGTGCAACAAAGTGCGTCCAGCCAGGTGCTCAACCGGGTCGTGGGTGCAGACCCTTCTGCGATTCTGGGACAGTTGCAATCCAACGGGCGGGTTTTTCTCATTAACCCCAACGGCATTGTGTTTGGTGCGGGGGCCCAGGTCGATGTCGGTGGGCTCGTGGCGTCCACGCTGCGCTTGTCCAATGAAGACTTCAATGCAAACCGGCTGCGCTTTACGGACACACCGGGTGCTGGAAATATCCAGAACAACGGGAGCATTCGCACGACCACCGGCGCTGAAGTGCTGTTGCTGGCACCCCGGGTCGAGAACTCCGGGTTAATCCACGCGCCTGATGGCAAAATTTTGCTCGCCGCTGGGCGCAGCGTCGAGGTAGCGGACATTGACAAACCCAACATCCGGGTGGAGATTGCCAACACCGAGGAAGTCGCCGTCAACATGGGCACACTGATGGCGCGCCACATTTCCATTTATGGCGGGCTGGTTCGCAACAGCGGGCGCATTCAGGCGTCTTCCGCAGTTATCGGCGAAAACGGAAAGGTGACGTTGCGGGCTGCCCAAAAGGTTGTGCTTGAGCCGTCAAATGTGATCGAGGCCACTGGCTCGCAGGGTAAAACCGGAGGTGACATCGACATAAGCGCTCAAAACGCGTTGGGCGCGATTGGCGGTGGTGAGGTGCTGGTGCAGGGCGTATTGACGGTGCGGCCGTCTGTGGATGCCATCCCGCCAAATGATGTATCAAAATCGACTAACCCCCGCGTATCCATTCCATTGTTTGCTACTAATGGTGTAGCAAATGGAACCTCAAAAAGCGGCTTACCAGAAGGCAGTCAAGCCGCCAATGCAACTCTGGCAACCGTCGCTGCCGGTTTGCAAAGCGCTGAAACACCAGTCTATCAACCCTCTGAACTTCAGATCGTGACAGTGCCGATGCAAACCCGGCCCACAACTGAGCCACCCGCTGGCAGAGTGTTCGAGCGCGGTGCCCAGTTGCCAGCTCAGGTTCCTGTCAACCTGCCGGCCCGTCCGGAACCCTTTTCGCCGGTGTTGCCGGTTTCACCTGGTTCGCCACTTACCCCTTTCGCGCCGTCGGGCGGTTATGGCACAGGTGGTGCGATTCGTGTGAGTGCCGGAGGCCGCGTAACGCTTGGCGATGGTGCCCGACTGGATGCGTCTGGTGACCTGGGCGGCGGCAGCATCATGGTCGGTGGTGGCTGGCAAGGCTTGAACCCCAACATCATCAACAGCCAGTTCACCTATATCGCCAATACCGCAACCCTGTACGCCAATGCCGATTTGCGCGGCAATGGGGGTCTGGTAGTGGTGTGGGCCAACGATACCGCGCGGATTTATGGAAGGGTCGCAGCCCGCGGTGGAGCACTGGGCGGCGACGGCGGCAGCATCGAAACCTCAGGCAAACGCCTGTTGGACGTGACGCAAGTCGCCGATGCAAGTGCCCCAAAAGGCAAAGGCGGCCTGTGGCTGCTAGACCCCAATAACGTGACGATTCAAAGCGCAGGATCAGACACTAACGTCTCGGGCAACCCCAACTTCACCACCACTGCGGACTCGGCCATCATCACCATTGGTACTATCCAGGCAGCGCTCAACGCAGGTATCAACGTCACGATCACGACCAGTGCTGGTGGAGCCCAAAACGGCGACATCACACTCAGCAATGCCATTAGCAAAACGGCAGGTGGAAATGCCACGTTGACGCTGTCAGCGCACAACAACATCAATATAAACGCCGGAATTTCTTCCACTTCCGGTACGCTTGGCCTATTGCTCAATGCCAACTCCGACGCGGCGGGCGGCGGTACGGCCACGCTGGGCAGTTCGGCCTCCCTGGCGCTCAATGGTGGGTCCATCACCTCGTCCAATGGCTCAGCTCTAACATGGTCATCAGGCACATTGAGCGGGGTCAATCTGGGCATAAACGCCACGATCACGGGTTCGGTCTTCATTGCCAATAACCTGACTCTTTCCGGCGGCGCAGTGATCTCCATCGCCAACAATGCCAACCTGCAGTACAGCGGCAATAACAGCATCAGCGGCAGCGGCACGATTGATTTGGCGGGCAACAACGCCCAGATTTACCGCACCAATACCAACACCAGTTTGACCATTGGCTCAGGGGTCACGGTGCAGGCCACGGGTACCAATGTCACCAGTGCCTGGCTGGGTATCTACTCCGACGAGACCATCATCCTGTCTGCCGGC
>JANPAZ010000552.1:0-3580 GCA_031430225.1 Rhodoferax sp.
GCCAACTGGTTGTCAATGCAAAACTGGCCCCAGCCTGGCAGACCATCACGCAAGCCACACTGTGCGAGGCAGTCAAAACTCTTGGTGCACCTTGATTTCACGTGGGCAACCGCCTGCAGTTTGTCTTCAATCTTCAGATAAGACTTGAGCCACTGCGTGCCGACGGCTCGCGCGGGCAGACCCGCCACGCTGGTGAACTCAATCATGTCGTCATCCGTGGCCTGTGCCAGAACCCGTTTGAATTCGGGGTGCGCGTCGCCTTCCTCGGTGACTGCAAAGGGGGTTCCCAATTGCACGGCTGAAGCGCCCAGAGCCTGTAGTCGCACGATGTCTTCATGGGTCCGTATGCCACCCGCCGCGATGAGCGGGATATCGTTCTCGATCCCGGCGGCGCGCAAGAACGCCCTGGCTTGCGGAATGACGTTTTCAAACTCAAACCGTGGATCATTCAGGTCAGCGATTTTGGCGGCGCCCAGGTGGCCCCCGGCCAGACGCGGATGCTCGATCACGATGGCATCAGGCAGGCGCTTTTTACGCTCCCACTTCTTCACAATCAATTGAATGCCGCGTGCGTCAGACAAAATGGGAATCAACGCGGCGTTGGGGTGGTCTTTGGCCAGGTCGGGCAGGTCCAGCGGCAGGCCCGCACCGACTACGACGGCATCAATACCGCACTCCAGGGCGCGTTTGACGGATGGTCCATATTCGCTCACGGCCCGCATGACGTTGATGGCCAGCAGGCCGTGTCCGTTTGAGGCTTCGCGGGCCGCGCGGATCTCCCGCTCCAGCGCTTCCAGATTTGCTGCATCGATGGCAACCCGTGCGCTGTCGCCGGGCGGCAGCCCCTGCGTGCGTTCCATCAGGTCGGCATGGTGGCGGCGCAAGTCAACCGACGAAATCGTGCCCACGCCACCTAACGCCGCCACGGCACCAGCCAGGCGCTTGGCAGACACGCCTATCCCCATACCGCCCTGGACAATCGGCAACACGGTACGCCCACACAAAATCAGGGGCAACAGTTCGCCCTCGCGCAGCCAGGCCTCACAGCTTGGGTCCAAATGGGGGTTGGGAGTCACACTCATCAGCATGGTGGGGCAGGCAAAGGGGTCAAGCCCAGTGCCGAAAACGACGATGGTGTAGCCTAGCGGCGCGCGATCCATCCGGTTTTGATGTGGGTCAACCTCGACACGATGAATTCGCCTATGCTCAAGCCAACTTTTCTCACGCCAACACTTTCACAGGGAACCACATGTCCACACTGCAATGGTCTGAAGCGCTCGAGCTGGGACTTGATTTCATGGACGATACGCACCATGAGTTTGTCGATCTGCTTGCTACGGTGGTCAACGCACCGGACGACACGCTCATTGCGCATTGGCAGGCCCTGATTGACCACACTGACGATCATTTTGGCCGCGAAGACCAATGGATGCGTGACACGCACTTTTCTTCCGGCAATTGCCATTCAACCCAGCACGATGTGATTCTGCAGGTCATGCGGGAGGGGACCAAGCGTGGCGTCGCGGGGGACCTGGCGTTGGTGCGGCAGATGGCACACGAGCTGGGCATCTGGTTCCCGCAGCATGCCCAAAGCATGGATGCCGCACTTGCGCTGCACCTTCGCAATGTGGGCTACGACGCTGCCACCGGTATTGTTCATGCGCCGCATGCATTGCCACACGAAGCCATTCATGGCTGCGGCGGGGCGACTTGCTCCAGCCCCTCGGCCGTCACTGCATCCTCGTCTGAAGCGCTGCCTGCCTGAAAAGGTGCCGGTGACGGTCGCAGTGAAGGTGGCGATGAAGGTCAAAGCGTCAGCGCGCTGACCGGATGACTTTCGCGGTCTGAGTTCGGGTGGCTCTTGGGCGGGGAGCGGCGTATTATTATTGGAGTTCACCCCACCGTTGCAGGAGGCAAGATCATGCTGCTCAAGCTGCTGTTTGTGTTGGCGCTGCTGCTCACCAGCGCGCAGACATCTTTCGCTCAGGTTGTCAAAGAGCTCGTGGGTCGTTACCAGATGGATGTGCAGGGCGGCGACATTCTTGAGTTGCGCGCTGATGGCTCTGCCAGCATGGGCGGCGAAGAGTTCAAATGGTCAGCGCGGGGCAACCAGCTTCGGCTGGGCACGGATGTGGTGCCGTACACACTACAGGGTCGCAAGCTGATTTTGACCACCGGGCCGATCCAGATCGCCTGGAACCGGATTGGCGGCGGTACCGGTGCGGGCAATGGCGCCGGCGCTGCCAGGGCCATTGCAGGGGCTGGGCAAGTGGGAGGGGCCGTTGCCCAAAACGGCAACAGTGTCGCGCCCCAAGGCAATGCACAGGATGCCGAAGCCCGCCAGGTGCTCACTGGCTCGGCCTGGTGTTCTTTCACGTACAACAAGGTGAGTGGCACCTCCACCACTCGGCGCGTGGTGTTCCGCCGCGACGGCATCATGACTGTCAGCGGCGGGGCTGAGACATACAGCTCGGGCTATGGCGGCACGGTCGCCGGGCAATCCAGTTCATCCAATGCGCTGCGCTGGAAGCTTGAAAACATGCGCCTGTTCCTGGACGATGGAAGCGGCTATCAAGACATTGGGCTGTCTGCCACCCGCAATTCAAACGGTTATGTGATTCTGCAGGCGCAAGGGCGCGAGTACTCCATGTGCAATTGAAGGCCGGTGGCCCGCGTATGATCTGTTGGCATTCAATGTCACAAGGACTCCGGGTGGTAACCAAAGAAGAACTTCAGGCGTTCATGGCGGTCGAGTTTCCGCAGAACAACAGTGTGATTGTGTCGGTGGGCGGCCGGTCTGCAACGGTTCGCCACCATGTCACGCAGGCTGATCTGCGTCCGGGCGGCACGGTATCGGGGCCGGTCATGATGGCGCTGGCGGATGTGGCGCTGTACATCGCCATACTGGGCGAGATTGGTATTGTGCCGCTGGCAGTGACGACCAGCCTGAACATCAACTTCTTGCGAAAGCCGTCAGCAAGTGCCAATCTCATTGGCGTTTGCAAGCTCATCAAACTGGGTAAAACACTCGCGGTTGGCGAGGTGGCGCTTTACTCGGAGGGTAGCGATGACATGGTGGCGCATGTGACGGGCACCTACGCCATTCCACCCAGCCGAAACAAAGTCGGCACCTGAGCCGGTGCCGATTTCAGTCGCCCCAGACTTCCTGCGCCGTCTCAATCACCAGGCGCAATTTGCTGCGCTGGGCTTCCACGGCGATGTCGTTGCCATGCACGGTGCTGCTGAAGCCGCATTGGGGTGACAGCGCGAGCTGATCGAGCGGCGCGTAGCGGGCGGCCTCGTCAATGCGGCGCTTGAGGTCGTCTTTGCTCTCCATCGCGCCCACCTTGGTCGTGACCAGGCCAAGCACCACAGTCTTGCCTTTGGGCAGGTAACGCAGAGGTTTGAAATCGCCGCTGCGGTCGTCGTCGTACTCCATGAAGTAGGCGTCGATGTTCATTTCTTTCAGCAGGGCCTCAGCCACCGGCTCGTAGTTGCCGCTGGCCGCATGGGTGCTCTTGAAGTTGCCACGGCACAGGTGCATGGCCAGCAACATGCCCGCTGGTTTTTGGGCCACCAC
>JANPAZ010000553.1:0-13283 GCA_031430225.1 Rhodoferax sp.
CCCGACGCCCTGCCGCCATCCGTGCGGCACAAGGCACAGGTCATTTTTCAATCGGTTACCGCCCGCCAACCGCTCATAAAGCAACAGAAGCATCTGCGCGCCATCATGGTGGGGCATTTGCGTGACGAAAAATCGCCACAAACCTTGTTTGAAGCGGCGCAACTGCTCCAAAACCATTCGGACATCTTCATTGACCACATTGGTGAGCCGCTGGATGCGGCACTGGGTGAACAGGCCCGCACCACAGCGGCCGCTTGCCCCCACTACCGCTGGCTGGGCGGCCAGACACACGAAGCCACACTTCGGCACATTCAGCGCGCCCACCTGCTGGTGCACGCCAGCAAGATGGAAGGCGGTGCCCATGTCGTGATGGAGGCGGTTTGCAGCGGTACGCCCGTTTTGGCCTCAAAAATCGCGGGCAATATTGGCATGCTGGGAGCCGACTATGCAGGCTACTTTGCCCATGGCGATGCACAGGGCCTGGCTGATTTTCTGATCAGGTGCCGCAGCGATCAGTTGGCCGCCTCTGATTTGAAACCGCCATCGCCAAACGTCTCCGGCAGCCTCTACCAGCAACTTCAAACCCAATGCAGTCAGCGCGCACACTTGTTCTCGCCTGACGCAGAACAGGCCGCATTGATCAAGCTGGTGCATGATTTGCTGACATGACGACAACACAAACAACCATGAAACCCACTGATGCAAGCGCCTGACCAACCCATCCTGAGAGATATCGTACTGGTGGGTGGTGGCCACAGCCACGTCGGGGTGCTGAAGAGTTTTGGCATGAAGCCCATTCCTGGCGTGCGCCTGACGCTGATCTGCACCGACATGCACACGCCCTACTCGGGCATGCTGCCCGGTTACGTGGCCGGGCACTACGACTACGACGAAGTGCACATGGACCTGAGCCGCCTGGCCGTGTTTGCCGGCGCCCGCCTTTACCGCGACGAAGTCATTGGCCTGGACCGCGCCAACAACAAGGTGCTGTGCCGCAACCGACCGCCGGTACCGTATGACCAGGTCTCCATCAACATAGGCTCCACGCCTCAGCTGGGGGGCGTACCAGGCGCAATTGATTTCGCGGTGGCGGTAAAGCCCATCACCCGCTTCAACGACCGCTGGCTGGCTTTGCTCCAGCGCGTGCAGCAGCACCCCGGCAAGACAACGATTGCAGTAGTGGGGGCTGGCGCAGGCGGCGTTGAATTGCTGCTGGCCATGCAGTGGCGTCTGCGCCATGAATTGAAACTGCTGGGCCGCGACCCGGATGAGCTGGTGTTTCACCTGTTCACCGACCGAGACGTGATTTTGCCCACGCACAACGCCGGTGTGCGCAAAATGTTTGACAACGTACTGACCCAGCGTGGCGTCACGGTACATCGCAATGCGCCCGTAACTCAAGTTATGGCGAGCCGCCTTCAAACCGCTTCGGGAGAATCAACAGACGCTGACGAGATCGTCTGGGTAACCCGTGCGGGCGGTGCACCGTGGTTGAAAGACACCGGCCTGGCGCTCGATGCGGAAGGCTTCATTCAGGTCACAGACACTTTGCAGACGGTCACCGACCCCAACGTCTTTGCCGCAGGTGATATTGCCAGCATGTTGAACTACAGATTGGAAAAAGCTGGCGTATTTGCCGTGCGCCAGGGCCCACCGCTCACGGACAACCTGCGCCGCGCCGTGGCAGGTACAGACCTTGTTCCCTACCACCCACAAAGCACCTGGCTGGCCTTGATCAGTACGGGCGACAAACACGCCGTAGCATCGCGCGGCTGGCTTGGATTTTCAGGCGACTGGGTCTGGCGCTGGAAAGACTGGATTGACCGGCGCTTCATGCGCAAGTTTCAGGACCTGACACCGATGGAAGTGAGCAATACATCGGTCACTCCTTCAACAGCCCAAAGTGCCGTCAAGCTCAGTCAGGAAGAGTCCTTGCAGGCCATCTCCGCCATTGCCATGCGCTGCGGTGGCTGCGGTGCCAAGGTGGGGGCCACTGTGTTGTCGCGCGCCCTGAGCAATCTGCATCCGGTGGACCGCAACGACGTCATCATCGGCCTGAAAGACCCTGACGACGCGGCCGTGGTGCGTGTGCCCGCTGGGAAGGCCATGGTGCATTCGGTAGACTTTTTCCGCTCATTCATTGACGACCCCTACATTTTTGGCAAGGTAGCGGCCAACCACGCGCTAGGTGACATCTGGGCCATGGGCGCAGAAGCCCAATCTGCCACGGCCATCTGCACCGTGCCTTCGGGGCTGGAGGCCAAGGTCGAAGACGTGCTGTTCCAGATGATGACCGGCGCACTAGAGGTGCTCAACGAGGCCAACTGCGCGCTGGTCGGTGGGCATACCGGCGAAGGCAAAGAACTCGCGCTGGGCTTTGCCGTGAATGGCCTCATTGATGACGACCCCGCCAAAATTCTCCGCAAGAATGGCATGCAACCGGGCGACGTACTGATCCTGACCAAGCCAATCGGCACCGGCACTTTGTTTGCCGCCCACGCCCGTCTGGCTGCCAAGGGCCGCTGGATTGACGCCGCGTTGCAATCCATGGTGGTCTCAAACCGTCGGGGGGCCGAGTGCCTCACTGAATACGGCGCAACCGCCTGTACTGATTTGACAGGCTTTGGTCTGCTGGGTCACCTGGTGGAGATGACACGTCCGTCAGGGGTAGATGCCGAACTGAACTTGTCGACCCTCCCCTTGCTGGATGGCGCCGAGGAGTGTGTGGCGGCGGGCATAGTCAGCTCTTTGCAAAGCGCCAATGTACGATTGCGCCGAGCTCTGCGCAATCAGGAAGCCATGGTCAAGCACCCGCGCTATCCGCTGATTTTTGACCCGCAAACAGCAGGCGGTTTGCTGGCCAGCGTACCTGCCGACAGGGTAGATGCCTGCGTCATAGCGCTCAAGCAATTAGGCTACACGAAGACGGTGGCGATTGGGCGCATTCTGGCGCAAGGCGATGCGCTGGAGCCGATTATTTTGACGATGTGACAACGGTCTATTTGCGCTATCAGGTGCCAACCAGAGCCTTGTAAACACCGCAGCCAAGGTAGACTTCATCGACCTTCTGCACAAATGACATCTTCGTCTGCACAGAACCGGTGGTGGGGTTGGTGATGTCGTACTCCACCCAGCCCGGCCCCTGATCGGCCTGATTCACAATGGCGCGGGTCAAGCCGTCGCCGTCAATGCCGGGCACATCCTGCACCCGCGTGCCCACCTTGGCCGGGTTGCCACCAAACGCCAGGTAGGTGCCATGGCCGTCAAGCACAAAGACATACATGTCGCGATCGTGAAAGTTGTTGCCTTTGTCGGTCAAACCGCGTAAGCACGCCTCCCGAGAAGAACAACTGCGCCGGAACTCTGCCGCCCGTCCGACCAGTTCCATGGCCTCGGAGGCAACGCCCTGAAGCAGCTTGAAGTTGCCAATGGCATCAGACAATGAGTGAGCTCGCAATTCCAACCCCTCCGACTGAACCACAGCCCGCTCCACCATCTGGGCATTGCTCTGGGTGATTTCATCAAGCTGTTCGACTGCCGAGGAGATCTCGCGGATGCCCGTTGTCTGCTCGGCGCTGGCAGCTGAAATTTGTGAAATGCTGGCCGACACATTGCGTATGCCGGACACAATCTTCGCCATGCCGTCTCCGGCCGCTCGAATTTGGGATACGCTGCTTTCGACTTGTGTTGACGATGTCTGAATCAGGATCCGGATTTCCCGGGCATTCTCGGCTGACCTCTTTGCGAGCGAGCGTACCTCGCTGGCTACCACGGCAAAGCCGCGCCCCGACTCACCCGCACGGGCAGCCTCCACGGCCGCGTTGAGTGCCAGGATGTTTGTCTGGAACGCCAAGCCATCAATAACGCCAATAATCTCGTTCATGCGGTGGGCACTTTGCTGAATTGCCTCTACCGACTGAATGGACATGGACATGGCCTTCGCGCCACTTTCAGCAATGTCGCGCACCTGCAATGCCTGACGGTCTACCTCAACCGCCACATCTGCGTTTTGCCCGACCGTCGTGGCCAGGTCAGAAACGCTGGCCGCCGTTTGCTCGAGATTGGCGGCCTGCTGTTCGGTGCGGTCAGCAAGGTCCCGATTGCCGGAACTGAGTTCGCGCCCAGCATGGGCCACAAGTGCCGAATCACTGCCCACGGCCGCCACCATGGCAGACATGTTGTGGATCATGCGACCGAGAATTTTGGCCAAATCGCCAATTTCATCCCGGCTGCGAACCGTGCCGGCCACGCGCAGGTTGCCAGCCGCGAGCTCCGTCATTGCATAGCTCAAACGACGTAAATCAATGGAGATGCTTTTGTAGAACGCGATGAGCATGTAGCCAAGTGCGAGAAACGCGATGACGGCCACAGTCGCCCTGACGATGCGCTGCTGCTGTAGCTCATTTGAACGGCGTTGCAGTTGAGCGTCGAGACGCTCGGTCATTCGTTCATGCGCGGCCAATACTGAATCGATGGCGCGGGTACCCTCGGCAAAAAAGGCAGCCGGGTCGCGGGCGGCACCAGGAGCCGCGGAAAAAACGGCGGTAACTTGGGCCACAAATCGCCTGGTTGCTTCAACGGCGGCGTCATCACCCAAACCGCTTTCGCCTTTGCGCCTAAGCACTTCCAGTACCAGGCCTTGCTCTGCCAGCATATCAGTGAGCTGAGCCACCCTGATGTTCATGCCAGTGTCAGCGATCGGATCCGCGGCCGCCCTTGCCAGCAAACCGGCTCCGGCACCCCGGAGCTGCCCCAATTGTTCGATCCACATCAAATTGCGTGACATCACCATGTCCTTCAGCAAATTGGCGACGGGGTCGGGCTCATACAAAAGGCCTGCGGTCTCGCCCGAGTCAAACACGATGTGCCGCAGATCACGCACCAGCTCCGTATGTGTTTTGAAGCTCGCGTCAGCAGTCGCGCCTTGCGTGTCAGTTGCCAGACTGTTTACCCTTGCGCTCAAAGGTAGAAACTTGGCAGACTGGTCGAAAGCTTTGGTGGCCTTTGTCGATGCAAGCGCTTCTGTCGCAGCCTGGGTTAGCTCGGACCGTGTCTTTTCAAGCTCCGGTTTAACTGCGGCGTTGCCCGACAACAGGATGTTGGACTGCCCGCGATGCTTCTGCACCAGCGCAATGACCCGCATCAGTGGCCGCATCACAGCCACCCCTTCGAGCTCGGCCCGAGTCAGCTCAACTTCGGCGGTATGGCGCTGGGCCAGGATGAACGACGCAACGAGCAGCGGAATCACTACCGTGGCAGAAATGATGCCCAGCTTGACCGGCAAGCGAATTTGTCGCGCCAGCAATACACCTGCCCGCCAGATACCAAAATGCTCATTTGCAGGTTTCATGAATGTCTCCAGAGGAAACTTCCGCTACCCGAAAGTTCGTTTTTAGTATAGGCCTGGGTAAGAGGCTTGAACGGCATCAACGCATTGATGCGTTAAGTTTTTCCAGCGCGCCTTGACCAGGGCAAAGAAGACCAATACCCAGGGAGTTCAGAGGCACAGCGGTTGTGTTTTGTGCGGCATGCAGGTCCACGGCATCCGGTTCCACATACAACAGACCCGTCAGCACTTCGCCCCGGGCTTGGTGCACAGCAACCTGATGCATGGCGGTCAGACGGTCGGTTGCATCGTAGTCTGGCATGAGCTTGCGAAGGCGAAGGATTTTGCCGTCATGCTGCTCAACATCGACCACATCGCCTGGTTCATACTGCGCGGTGATTTCTTCCCGGCTGCTGATGAAATCAATGCGGCTGACCGCTTCATTGTGTTCGCGCACGTAATCGTAGCTTTTGGTGCTCCCTGCATGGTTGTTAAAAGCAACACAGGGGCTGATGACGTCGATGAACGCAGCACCACCATGGCCCATCGCCGCCTTGATGATGGGCACCAGCTGCGCCTTGTCACCCGAAAAACTGCGCGCCACGAAGGTCGCGCCCAGTTGCAGCGCGATGCTGACCAGATCTACCGGATTGTCCTGGTTGATGGCACCTTTCTTGGCCTTGCTGCCTTTGTCTGCCGTGGCCGAAAACTGGCCTTTGGTGAGTCCGTAAACACCATTGTTCTCGACGATATAAACCATGCGAACGCCGCGCCGCATGGCATGGGCGAACTGACCCAGACCGATCGATGCCGAGTCGCCGTCTCCCGAGATGCCCATGTACAGCAGATCACGGTTGGCAAGGTTCGCACCGGTCAGCACCGAGGGCATGCGCCCATGCACCGTATTGAAGCCGTGTGATGCACCCAAAAAATAGTCCGGTGTCTTGGAACTGCATCCGATGCCTGACAGCTTGGCCACGCGATGCGGCTCCACGTTCATCTCAAAGCAGGCCTGCACGATGGCGGCGCTGATCGAATCATGACCACAACCGGCGCACAGCGTGGACACCTTGCCTTCGTAATCACGGCGCGTGTAGCCGACCTCATTGGCAACCAGTGTCGGGTGATGCAGGCGGGGCTTGGTGAGGTAGGTCATACGGTTTCCTTGTCCTTGATCGGCGCAGCTTTCGCATGGGCGTGATGCGGCTCTACCGCCAACGAATGCACATGCTTGGTAATGGCGCTGGTGATAAAGCGCGCCGTGATCGGCGTGCCGTCGTAATGCAGCACCCGCACCAGGTTGGCTGGGTCAATGTCAAGTTCGTTCACGAGCAAAGCGTGCATCTGCGCGTCGCGATTCTGCTCCACAACAAAAACCTGCTCATGCGCAGCAATAAAAGCTGCCACCGATTCCGGGAACGGAAACGCACGCAGACGCATCGCGTCTATGTGAATGTCCTCCGTCTCCAGCGTGTCCAGCGCCTCCTGCATGGCCGGGCTGGTACTTCCAAAATAGATCACCCCCAAGCGCGTCTTGTGCGCCGCTTTTCGCTCCACCGGTTGAGGTACAAGATTGGCCGCTGTTGCAAATTTTTTCAGCAAGCGCTCGACGTTGTAGATGTAGTCCGGGCCACGCTCGGAATACTGCGCATACGGGTTACGCGTGGTGCCCCGTGTGAAATAGCTACCCTTGGAAGGATGGGTTCCCGGGAGGGTTCGCCAGGGAATGCCATCACCGTCCACGTCCTTGTAGCGGCCGAAGTCCTTGCCGGCTTCCAACATCTCTGCCGTCATGATCTTGCCACGGTCGTAGTCGCGCCCCTCCTCCCAGGTGAACGGCTTGCAAAGGCGCTGGTTCATACCGATGTCGAGGTCAGTCATCACGAAAACAGGCGTCTGAAGGCGGTCTGCCAGGTCCAGGGCAGCGGCGGAATGATCAAAGCATTCGGTTGGATCTTCCGGGAACAGCAGCACATGCTTGGTGTCGCCATGCGATGCATACGCGCAGGCAATGATGTCAGCCTGCTGGGTGCGCGTGGGCATGCCGGTAGACGGGCCGCCGCGCTGCACGTTGATGATGGTGACCGGGATCTCGGCAAAGTAGGCCAGGCCGATGAACTCGGTCATCAACGACACGCCTGGTCCCGAGGTGGCGGTAAATGCACGGGCACCGTTCCAGCCCGCTCCCACCACCATGCCGATGGATGCGATCTCGTCTTCGGCCTGCACAATGGCGTAGTTATGTTGCCCGGTGCTGGCATCCACCCGAAACTTGGCACAGTACTTCTGAAAAGCCTCCGCCACCGAAGATGACGGCGTAATGGGGTACCAGGCCGCCACCGTCGCACCACCATACACGCAGCCCAATGCCGCCGCCGCATTGCCTTCAGCAAAAATAAGGTCGCCCACCTTGTCTGCGCGCTGCACCCGGATGCTCAAAGCGCCGCTCAGGTGCTCACTGGCGAAATTTCGCCCCAGCCGCAGCGCTTTGGTGTTGGAGTCCAGCAGCTTTTCCTTGCCTTTGTACTGCTCGGCAAAGAGCTCTTCGAACACGCCTTCTTCCACATCCAGCAACACGCTCAAGGCACCAATATAAATAATGTTCTTGAACAGCTGCCGCTGGCGCGGGTCGGGGTAAACCGCGTTTGAGATTTCTGTCAGCGGCATCCCAATGACGTTGATGTCATCCCTAAATTTGGACTTGGGTAGCGGCTTGGTGCTGTCATAAAACAGATAACCGCCCGTGTCAATCTCGGCCACGTCGGCGTCCCAGGTTTGGGGGTTCATGGCCACCATCATGTCGATGCCGCCGCGACGGCCCAGGTAGCCTTTTTCACACACGCGCGCTTCGTACCAGGTGGGCAGGCCCTGAATGTTGCTGGGAAAAATATTGCGCGGGCTCACAGGCACACCCATGCGCAGAATGGCCTTGGCAAACAACTCATTGGCAGACGCCGAGCCAGAGCCATTGACGTTGGCGAACTTGATGACAAAGTCGTTAATGGCTTCAATTTTTTTCATGCCAATGCTCCCTCGGGTTTTTGGATCGCAGTGTTGGGCAGTAGCTTCCCGGCGATGTCAAAGGGCGTGGCCTTCGGCGTGACGAGCAAGAATTTCTGCATGTCCCAGGCACCGGTCGGGCAGCGCTCGGCACACAGGCCGCAGTGCAGGCACACATCTTCGTCTTTCACCATGACATGACCCGTTTTCATTTCACCGGACACGTAGAGATCCTGCGTCAGGTTTGTGGCCGGCGCCTTCAGCCGGGTCCGCAAATCAGCCTCATCACCATTCACAGTAAAGGTGATGCAGTCCATGGGGCAGATGTCGACACAGGCGTCACACTCAATGCAGGTGTCTTGTGTAAACACGGTTTGTACGTCGCAGTTCAAACAACGCTGCGCCTCTTTGAACGCCGTTGCCGCGTCAAAGCCCAGTTCAACTTCCACCTTGATGCTGGCCAGCGCCATCTCGGCCTTGGCCCACGGCACTTTGTAACGCAGGTCGTTGGAGGTGTCGTTGTCGTAGGCCCATTCATGAATTCCCATCTTGGCGGACATCAGGTTGGTCATCGGGTCGGGGCGACGCGCAATGTCGGCGCCATTGAGCAGCAGGTCGATCGACACCGCTGCTTCATGGCCATGCGCTACCGCCGTGATGATGTTCTTGGGGCCAAAGGCTGCATCACCGCCAAAAAAAACATTTTTGACTGCGGACTGGTGCGTCTGGGCGTCAAGCACCGGCAGGCCCCATTTGTCAAAGTCGATGCCGCTGTCGCGCTCAATCCAGGGGAAGGCGTTTTCCTGCCCCACCGCAATCAGCACATCGTCACACGGCACGGTGACATCGGCCTCGCCAGTAGACACCAGCGAGCGGCGACCCTGGTCGTCATACACCGCTTTGACAATTTCAAACGTCATGCCGGTCAGCTTGCCACCCTCGTGCACAAACGCCTTGGGCACATGGAAGTTCAGGATCGGGATGCCCTCGTGCATGGCGTCTTCCTTTTCCCACGGCGAGGCCTTCATTTCTTCAAAGCCGCTGCGCACAATGACTTTGACTTCGGTCCCACCCAGACGGCGGGACGAACGGCAGCAATCCATCGCCGTATTTCCGCCGCCCAGAACGATCACGCGCTGGCCAATTTTCGTGACATGGCCAAAAGACACTGACGCAAGCCAGTCAATGCCCAAATGGATGTTGGCCGCTGCTTCCTTGCGCCCCGGCAACTCCAGGTCGCGCCCACGCGGCGCACCGCACCCTACAAATACGGCGTCGTAGCCTTCCGACAACAGGCCTTTCATGGATTCGATGCGATGGCCGCTCTTGAAGGTCACCCCCATGTCAAAGATGTAACCTGTTTCTTCGTCAATGACGGTCTCGGGCAGACGGAAACGCGGAATTTGCGACCACATGAAACCACCGGCTTTGGCTTCACCATCAAACACGGTCACGTCATAACCCAGCGGTGCCAGGTCGCGCGCCACGGTGAGCGAAGCAGGCCCAGCACCGATGCAGGCGATACGCTTGCCATTTTTTGCGGCGATTTTGGGCATGCGTTTCGAGACATCCGACTTCATGTCGGCTGCAACCCGCTTCAGGCGGCAAATTGCGACGGGCTCTGGCGTGGTGGTCTCGCTGTCTTCGACCCTGCCACGGCGACAGGCAGGCTCACAGGGTCGGTCGCACGTGCGCCCAAGAATGCCCGGAAAGACGTTGGACACCCAGTTGATCATGTAGGCATCGCTGTAGCGACCCTGACCAATCAGGCGGATGTACTCAGGAACGGGAGTGTGGGCTGGACAAGCGTACTGACAATCAACGACCTTGTGGAAGTAGGCCGGATTGGCGGTCTGGGTTGGCTGCAAATCTGTCTCCTTGACCCGGCATGAGATCTTATGTGCCTGGACGGCAGCCGGGGTAAAAACAGTCTAAGCGAATCAGCCCCGGTGAGCCCCCGGGTAAATCCCCAAATGTGTCGCATTTATGTCAATGCGGCAAAGGCCTTGACGACTTCGGGTGGTGCCTGGACCAGTTCCACCAAGACACCCTCGCCGGCAATGGGGAACTCATCATTGGACTTGGGGTGCAGAAAGCAGATGTCAAAACCTGCAGCACCCTGGCGGATGCCACCCGGTGCAATGCGTACGCCCTTGGCCGTGAGCCATTGCACCGCCCCGGGCAGGTCATCAATCCACAAGCCCACATGGTTCAGCGGCGTGGTGTGAACGGCAGGCTTCTTGTCGGGGTCCAGCGGCTGCATCAGGTCGACCTCGACCTTGAATGGGCCGGTGCCGATGGCGCAGATGTCCTCATCGACGTTCTCGCGTTCACTGACAAAATTACCTGTCACTTCCAGACCCAGCATGTCCACCCAGAGCGTTCTTAAACGCTGCTTGTCGGGGCCACCAATGGCGATTTGCTGGATACCCAAAACCTTAAACGGACGACTCATTCCAACTCCAATCAGACGAATTCAACAATGGCCTGGTCAACTGTCAGGCTGTCGCCCTTGTTCGCCAGCACTTTGCCCACGACGCCGTCCGCCAGTGCAAACAGCACGTTCTCCATTTTCATGGCTTCGATGACCGCCACGCGCTCACCCGCCTGCACTTTCTGGCCAGGCTGTACAGAAACTTCTGCCAGCAGGCCCGGCATCGGCGACAGCACATAGCGGCTCATGTCCGCTGGGGCTTTGTAGGGCATCAATGCGTAAAGCGCTGCGGCACGCGGCGACATGACCAGCGCATCAATCATTCGGCCATTGTTTGTGACCCGTATCGCCAACGGATTTTTGCCGGCGAGGCTGCCGCGCTCAACCTGGGCGGTGAAAGGCTGGCCATTGCAGCTGCCGCTCACACGGACTTCACCCAGCCGGTAGTTGCTACTGATTTTGTAGCTCCTCGCGCCCACGGTGACGGAGCTGGCACCGGTTTTCTCATCAAAATCATTGATGGACACTGGCGTTGGCGTGGTAGCGCCCCGTAGACCCAATGTGACGACGACGAAGTCATGACCCACCTCGACTTCGTGACCTTCCATCTGGCCGCTGATCATCGAGGCACGGTTGCGGTATTTGCGGTGAACAAAGGCTGCCAGCGCAAACAGCAGGTCCGCGTCATCGTGCGGCACATCTTCCGCACGAAAGCCCTTACCGTAGTTTTCAGCAATGAAACCGGTGTTGAAATCTCCGGCCACAAACTTCGGGTGCGCCAGCAGGGCCGCCTGAAATGGAATGTTGCTCGACACGCCACGAATCACAAACCCGTTGAGCGCCTCGCGCATTTTCGCAATCGCGTCGAGCCGGTCTTTGCCGTGCACGATCAGCTTGGCAATCATGGAGTCATAAAACATCGGAATCTCGCCGCCGTCTTGAACACCTGTGTCGACGCGCACGCCCTGCCACTGCGACGTGTCTGAGGCAAACATCGTCTCTTTGGGCGGCTGGAAACGAACCAGTCGTCCCGTAGACGGCAGAAAGTTACGGAATGGGTCTTCGGCATTGATACGGCATTCCATGGCCCAGCCATCACGCTTCACATCAGCCTGAACCAACGGCAGTTTTTCGCCTGCAGCTACGCGAATCATCAGTTCCACCAGATCCAGACCGGTGATGCATTCGGTCACCGGGTGCTCCACCTGCAAGCGGGTGTTCATCTCCAGAAAATAGAAGCTCTGATCTTTGCCGACGACAAACTCTACCGTACCCGCACTCTGGTACTTCACGGCTTTGGCCAATTGCACAGCCTGCTCGCCCATCGCCTTGCGCGTGGCGTCACTGATGAACGGGCTTGGCGCCTCTTCAATCACTTTTTGGTGGCGGCGCTGGATTGAACACTCACGTTCATTCAGGTAGATCACATTGCCATGGCTGTCGCCGATCAGCTGGATCTCGATGTGGCGGGGCTCTTCTACAAATTTCTCGATGAACACGCGGTCATCTCCAAAGCTGTTGCGGGCTTCATTGCGGCAACTGGTGAAGCCTTCAAACGCTTCCTTGTCATTAAAGGCCACACGCAGCCCCTTGCCTCCGCCACCGGCTGACGCCTTGATCATCACGGGGTAGCCAATGCCTTTGGCGATCTCCACGGCCTTCTCGGGGGTTTCAATGGCGTCGTTGACACCGGGAATGCAATTCACCCCCGCCGCGCCGGCCAGTTTCTTGGATTCGATTTTGTCGCCCATGGCAGCAATGGAATAGTGCTTGGGGCCGATGAAAATGATGCCCTCTTCCTCCACCCGCTTGGCAAAGACCGCGTTTTCACTCAGGAAACCATAGCCTGGGTGTACCGCCTGCGCACCGGTCTGTTTGCAGGCGGCGATGATCTTGTCCGCCACCAGGTAGCTCTCGCGGCTGGGTGCCGGGCCAATGTTCACGGACTCATCGGCCAGCATCACGTGGCGGGCGTCACGATCAGCATCGGAATACACAGCAACCGTCTTGATGCCCATTTTGCGGGCGGTAAGGATGACGCGGCAGGCGATCTCGCCACGGTTTGCGATCAGTATTTTGGTGAACATTTCAGTCTCCTATTCGGGAATCAATTGATTGGCTTTGCGCAGCGGTGTGAAGTGCCAAAACGACATTCAGCGTGTGCACCACTTCTGATGTCTGAACCCGCAATGGACACGGCGTATCCGCCTGCGCTCATGTCCCCCGCCCTTCGGGCTCCTCCTTGACTTCGCTGCGGCAGACACACCGCGCCCATTGCTAGGAGAGGAGTTTTGCGTAGGCCGACCAAACACGCCACTTCAGGAGCGGGCTGCCTGGGCATTTTGCGCAGGTAAAGGAGGAGGCCAATGGCCGGGGGACACGGAGCAAAGTGTCCGGGCAGTCCGCTCCCACACGGACGTTGCAAGGTGAAGTTCTTGCTGCGCATGTTTACAAAGGAATATTGCCGTGCTTGCGCCACGGATTTTCAAGTTTCTTTTCACGCAACATCACGAGCGACCGGCA